>NZ_KE340326.1:0-306603 GCF_000413435.1 Campylobacter ureolyticus ACS-301-V-Sch3b
TATAAATTAAGACGGAAAGAGATTATAAACTATAAAGTAAGTTTTAAAAACTTTATTGTTTCGTGTATAATCTTTAAACTTTTAAACTTGATAACAGTTAAATTTAAAAGATTTGCTTTTATATTTATATAGATATAAAGCTTTAACAAGTCCTGTAAAATTGTTTTATTTTATTAAAACTTTTTGTGACTTTTAACAATGATAATTTAAATAACATTTAGATTATAAAATCTAATTAGAAAATTAATTAGTTATTAACTCTCTAATTAGACTTTATTGGATTATAAAAATAAAGGTAGGTATTTTATCTTAGATTATCTTATATTTTTATAAAACAGTATATATTAAACTATAGATTATAATTTTACTATGATGTTTTTAATGGTGGGCCTGATAAGACTTGAACTTATGACCTCACCCTTATCAGGGGTGCACTCTAACCAGCTGAGCTACAGGCCCTTATGGTGGAGAATAGCGGGATCGAACCGCTGACCTCCTGCGTGCAAAGCAGGCGCTCTCCCAGCTGAGCTAATTCCCCTTTAGCTCTATTATTAATCTTAAAACAATCTCTGAAAACTAAACAAGGATGATTGAGTTAGTTTGTCTATTACACTATAAGTATAATTAATACTTATATCTTTCTTATAGATATCTTGTGAGAGAATATCTATTTGTACTCTAGAAAGGAGGTGATCCAACCGCAGGTTCTCCTACGGTTACCTTGTTACGACTTCACCCCAGTTACTGATACCACTGTGGAAGGTAGCTATTTTAGCATCCCTGCTTCGAGTGAGATCAACTTCCATGGTGTGACGGGCGGTGAGTACAAGACCCGGGAACGTATTCACCGTAGCATGGCTGATCTACGATTACTAGCGATTCCGGCTTCATGGGGTCGAGTTGCAGACCCCAATCCGAACTGGGACATATTTTATAGATTTGCTCCATCTTGCGATATTGCGTCTTACTGTATATGTCATTGTAGCACGTGTGTCGCCCTGGACATAAGGGCCATGATGACTTGACGTCGTCCACACCTTCCTCCTCCTTACGAAGGCAGTCTGTTTAGAGTGCTCAGCCGAACTGTTAGCAACTAAACACGTGGGTTGCGCTCGTTGCGGGACTTAACCCAACATCTCACGACACGAGCTGACGACAGCCGTGCAGCACCTGTCACTAAATTCTAGTAAACTAGCACTTTCTAATCTCTTAGATGTTTTTAGGATGTCAAGTCCAGGTAAGGTTCTTCGCGTATCTTCGAATTAAACCACATGCTCCACCGCTTGTGCGGGTCCCCGTCTATTCCTTTGAGTTTTAATCTTGCGACCGTACTCCCCAGGCGGTATACTTAATGCGTTAGCTGCATTACTGCCTTGACTAGCAAAGCAACAACTAGTATACATCGTTTAGGGCGTGGACTACCAGGGTATCTAATCCTGTTTGCTACCCACGCTTTCACGCCTCAGCGTCAGTTAGGTTCCAGCAGATCGCTTTCGCAATGGGTATTCTTCTTGATCTCTACGGATTTTACCCCTACACCAAGAATTCCATCTACCTCTCCCCTACTCTAGACTATCAGTTTCCTAAGCAGTTTAGTGGTTAAGCCACTAGATTTCACAAAAGACTTGATAATCCGCCTACGCGTCCTTTACGCCCAGTGATTCCGAGTAACGCTTGCACCCCCCGTATTACCGCGGCTGCTGGCACGGAGTTAGCCGGTGCTTATTCATCAGGTACCGTCATTATTCTTTCCTGATAAAAGGAGTTTACGCTCCGAAAAGTGTCATCCTCCACGCGGCGTTGCTGCGTCAGGGTTTCCCCCATTGCGCAATATTCCTTACTGCTGCCTCCCGTAGGAGTTTGGACCGTGTCTCAGTTCCAATGTGACTGATCATCCTCTCAGACCAGTTACGCGTCATAGCCTTGGTAAGCCATTACCTTACCAACTAGCTGATACGATATAGTCTCATCCTACACCGAAAAGACTTTCCCTATTTAACTTATGCCAAATAGGAGTATGAGGTATTAGCAGTCGTTTCCAACTGTTGTTCCTCTGTGTAGGGCAGATTAACTATATATTACTCACCCGTGCGCCACTAATCCATCCTAGCAAGCTAGGACTTCATCGTTCGACTTGCATGTATTAGGCACGCCGCCAGCGTTCACTCTGAGCCAGGATCAAACTCTCCATAAAAATATTATGAAGTTTTTAATCTAAAAACTTTTATTATTTATCTTTAAATAAAAATAAATTATTATTTAATACCTTTATATATAATATAAAGGTATTGTTTTTAATTTCTAGCTCAATCGATCACTTGTTTAGATTTCAAAGATTGACTTTAAAATTTGATTTTTATAGTTTAACATTAATAATTTAAAAAACTCGTTTTTTATAAAAAAGAACTGTTTAAACAACTCGTTTAAGAGGTCTTTTGTAAAACGGAAATGAAATTATACAAACATAAAGCTTAAAGTTTGATTAAAGTGGGGGAAAATGTTTTAAATTATTATAGATAGTTATAAATTGTTATGAATTACGATAAAGGTTTGTTAAATTTTTGAAAGTTTTAAATACTTTTCTATCATCTCATCAAATTTAACTTTCGCACTTTTGGGAGTTTTTATAATAAAATTAGGGAAAAAGCGTCTTGCAAGCATTAAAATCATGTCATCGCTTGTTATCATAAATTCAATTTTCGTAAAGCCATTAATATCCTTTTTTTCAGTAATTTTTTGTGACCCAAAAAATTTCTTTTTCTTAAAATATTTCAAAACCTCATCACTGACAAAAACCTCGCACAAATAAGGCTTTACTTTATATCCGTCCCAAAAAGTTTCAAAGTTTTGTATAAATTTCAAGGCTTCAAAATCGGTATGAAAAGTTTTTTCACTTAACATTATCTCATCTATAAAATTTAGCCTAATTACTCTAAATCCATTGTTTATAGACTCTTTTTCATCAATCATTGCAACTTGCCAATTACCTTTTGAATAGATAATTTTTAAAAATTTTACATCGCTAAACCAAACACCTTCATAATTAAAACTCACATATCTTCTAAATTTAACGGCTTTTTTAACGCTTAAAAATATTTTTAGGTTTGGACTTTCTTCGTGTGGACTTCCTTTTATAAGGAAAATATCACCAAGTTCTCTTGCAAGCTTAACCCCAAGTTTTTTATGTTCAGGCGGTAAAAAGTCCGAAAAACCAGGATTTATCGTATGTAAAAGCTCGATTAATTTTTCAGTATCATCTGCTTTTTGGTATGGAATCATAAAAGCTTTGTAAAATTCTTTATTTTTACACACATAATTTCCATTTCCAAGTTTTTCTATAAAATCTCTTCCAAAAACCGCCCTTATATCACTAACATAACGCCTTAATGTACGCTCACTAAGTCCTCTACTTAGGGCGTAAGAGTTTAAATTTATCTCACGCCCTGATGAAATTTCTTGCAAAAATAGCAAAATTTCAGTTGTTTTTGTTACCATAATCCTAAAACTTTCCACCAAATTGAACCAATTATCGACCAAATCAACAAATTTATAACAGTTATGATAAAGCCAAGTTTCCACCACTCTTTTTGCGTTACATAACCACTTCCAAAGATTATCGGAGCTGGTGCACCGCCATAATGTGTGATTGGCATCATTAAATTTGACGCATATGCAAAAACTAAAGTTATTAACATACTTGGTGCCCCACATGCTATAGCAACAACTCCAAATGCTGAATACATCGCAGTTATATGAGCTGTAAGACTAGCGAAAAAATAGTGAGAAAAAACATAGATAAGAAGCAAAACAGCAGTTGCTGTAATCCACGAAATTCCACTAAATGAAGTAGACACTGAGTTCGCAAACCAACCGATAAATCCAAGAGTGTTTAATCCACCAGCTAGTGAAATAAGCCCACCCATCCAAATCAATGTATTCCACGCAGCTTTTTCTGATAAAATTTCATCCCACGATAAAACACCACTTAAAAGCAAAGCAACAACCGCAAGCATTGCAACCGTTGTCGCTCCAATACCGGTAAATCCACCCGTTGCCCATAAAATTAAAGCCACAATAAACACACAAAGCATAGCTTTTTCTTCAAATTTCATTTTACCCAAATTTAAAAGCTCTTTTTTGGCAATTTCTTTTGCTTGTGGATATTTTTTAATCTCTGGTGGATAAATGATATATAAAACCAAAGGAATTACCGCAAGTGAACAAAGCGCGGGAACGATTGACCCCATTATCCAAAGACCCCATGAAATTTGTACTCCAAAACTAGATAAAGCCAAAGTTGCAATTAGCGGGTTTCCAGCCATTGATGTTAGAAACATACCATTTGTTATAGCATTGCCTTGCCACAAAGTTTGCATAAAATACGCCCCTGCTTTTCTCCTACTATCGTCAGGTTCTGAGTTTAAGGCACTTGAAATACTTTTTACTATTGGAAAAAGAACGCCACCAGCCCTAGCACCGCTACTTGGCATAGCAGGTGAAATTATCGCATCACTTATAACTATAGAATATCCAAGCCTTAAAGTGCTGTCGCCTAAAATAGAAATAATTTTATATGCTATTCTTCTACCGAGTCCCGTTTTTATGAAACCCCTTGCAATCATAAAGGCACTTACTATCAACCAAATAGTTCCACTTCCAAAGCCAGTCAGTGCTTCTTTTACAGAGAGTGTATTTGTAAGCATGGCAGCCGCAACGCCAATAAATGCAACTGCACCGATGGGAAGGGGCTGTAAAATAAGCCCCAAAATAGTAGCAACTACAATAGCAAAAAGTTGCCATGCTTCCTTGCTAAGTGCATCACTATGTGGAATAAACCAAATTACAAGCCCAACAACAAAGAGGGTAATAAGTTTTTTATAATTTACCAAAATTTCCTCCTTTTGCTAAATTTAAACAGTTTATTTAAAAAAGCTTTTACTATCATCTAAAACTCTATCTACAAACTCAACACTTAGCCCCGTATAGAGTTCAGGTTTCATAATGTCTCTAAGCTCTTTTCTAGTAAAATTTTCTTTAACAGCCTCTTTTTCAAGCAAAGTATCAATGACCTCTGTCTTATCCTTGAAGGCTTTCATGCAAGCCTCATAAACGATTTCGTGTGCGTGCATTCTGCCGATTTTCTCACCTAAATGAAGCATAACCGCCTCACTTAACATCGCACCTTTAAGTTTGTTTAAATTTTCTTTCATATTTTCAGGATAGACAATTAAGTTTTCAAGCACATCATTTTGCTTTTCAAGTGCGGCTGCAAGGTGAATTGATGCCTTTGGAATGGCGTCCCATTCGTTTAACTCACAACCCCAATCTCTTTCATTTTCGCACCACATCGCCTCTACCATTAAAGGTGCTTGATAGCGAACAATCCTTGCAAGAGCGATGATATTTTCGCAAACTTGTGGATTTCTTTTATGAGGCATTGTTGAGCTTCCAACTTTTCCCATAAAAAATGGCTCTTCAACTTCACAAATTTCAGTTCTTTGAAGACTTAAAATCTCTTTTGAAATTCGTCCGATTGTCCCTGCAATTAGTGCTAAAACACTAACATATTCAGCCATATTATCTCTGCTTGGATGCCACGAAATAACAGGCACATTAAGACCAAGATCTTCCATCATAAGCCTTTGCATTTCTAAGCCTTTGCCCTCTTGGCTAGCCATTGTGCCAACCGCACCACTTAACTGACCTGTTAAAACTCGTGGTTTTGCCTCTTTAAGCCTGTCTAAATTTCGCCTGATTTCTTGTGCCCACATCGCAACCTTAAAGCCAAATGTTATAGGGAGTGCGTGGATAACATGCGTTCTTCCTGCCATTACTGTGTTTTTGTATTTTTTAGCCAAATTTAGGGCATCTTTATAAGTTTTTGTTAGAAGTTTTTCTAAAATTTCAATAGCTTCTTTGATTTGTAGCACTAGGCCATTATCCATGATATCTTGACTTGTAGCACCCCAATGAACAAACTCTCCACTGTCATCATCAAAAACTTTTTTAAACTCTTTTAGTAACGGAACAATTGTTATGGAACTTTTATAATTCTCACCAATTGCATCTATATTTAGAAGTTTTGCATCTGCAAATTTGGTAATTTGCTCGGCACGACGCGGCTTTATTATACCAAGTTTTGCTTGAGCTCTTGCAAGTGCTGCCTCTGTATCAAGCCACTTTTGAACTCTATTTTCATCACTAAAAACCTTTTTCATCGCCTCGCTTGAAAAAAGCACGCCAAAAACTTTACTGTCGATCATACTAGAATTACTCATCTTTTCTCCTTTTTAAAGAATTTAAGTAATTCTAATCTATAAATTTGTCAAGTTCTGACCTTTTTAAATTTAATTTTTTTATATAATGATAATGTCTAAAATAAAAATAAACGCAGTTTTAAAATTTTAAACAAAGCTATAAAATTTGGGCCAAATTTGGGCCAAATTTGATTTAAATTTCTTTATATGGTGCTTGACCTGCTTTGTAAAAGTCATTTCCCTCACAGTCAATCGCAACAATTGCTGGAAAATCAACAACCTCAAGTCTTGCAATAGCTTCAGGACCTAAATCTTCATAAGCTAAAACTTCATATTTTTTAATACTTTTGCTTATCAAAGCTCCAGTGCCACCAATTGCTACCATATAAACAACACAATTTTTTTTCATACTTTCGACTACTTCTTTGCTCCTATAGCCCTTTCCTATCATGGCATTTACACCAAGATCAAGTATTGCTGGAGTGTATTTATCCATTCTACCACTTGTTGTTGGACCAGCTGATCCTATAGCATCTCCTGGGCGTGCTGGAGATGGCCCTACATAATAAATGGTTTGATTTTTAAGATCTACAGGTAGCTTTTCTCCATTTTTCAAAGCCTCGGTCAAAGCTTTATGTGCCGCATCTCTTGCTGCTATTATAGTACCAGTTATTAAAACCCTATCTCCAGCTTTTAAAGTTTTTACGACATCTTTAGTTATAGGTGAAGTTATTTTTTTAGCATCTGACATTTTATCTCCTTAAAGTTCAAAATCAGCATGTCTTGCAGCGTGACAATTTATATTAATAGCTACTGGAAGTCCTGCTATGTGGGTTGGATACCACTCTACATTTACTTTAACAGCCGTTTTGGTTCCACCAAGCCCTTGCGGTCCAACGCCTGTTTTGTTGGCTAACTCTAAAAGCTCATCTTCAAGCTTTGCATATCTTGGATCTTCATTTTTACTATCTGCATCTCTTGCGGCTGCGTATTTTGCCATTAAGGCTGCCTTTTCCATAGTGCCACCAACTCCAACACCAATTACCAAAGGAGGACAGGCATTTGGCCCAGCAAGTTCAACAGCTTCTAAAAATACCTTTTTAACACCCTCAAGCCCATCAGCTGGAACTAACATCTTTAGTATGCTTTTGTTTTCACTTCCAAAGCCTTTTGGTGCAAGCCTTACTTTAAAAACATCACCCTTTACAATTCTTGTGTGAATGACTGCAGGAGTGTTGTTTTTGGTATTTTTACGCTCATAGATTGGATCATTTACAACTGATTTTCTAAGATAATTTTCTGTATATCCCTTGGCAACGCCCTCATTTATGGCATCTTCTATATAGCCACCTTCTATTCTTACATCTTGCCCAATCTCAACAAACACAACGCTCATTCCTGTATCTTGACACAATGGAATACCAGTTGCTTCAGCTATATCGGCATTTTCTAAAATTGTGCCTATTATACTCTTGCCAAGTGGTGATTTCTCATCTTCTTTTGCTTTTTTAAAAGCTTGTTTTAAGTCTGGTGTTACGACACAACAAGCCTGTTTGCAAAGTTTTGCGATATTTTCTACTATATCTTTATAATGAATTATTTTCATATTTTTACCTTTTAAAAATTATAAATTCTACTTATTATACATATATTTGTTTTAATAAAGGTTTAAGAAATTTGCAATATATAAACTTTTCTTAATAGTTCAATTAGTATAATTTTAAATCATTTCACTCTAAAAAGGAGTATTCATGGATTTTTTAATGAATCTAAGTGATAGCACTCAGTTTTTTATACAGCTTTTAATAGTTTTGATTTGTCTTTTCTATGGAGCTAAAAAAGGCGGAGTTGCTCTTGGTATGCTAGGAGGCATAGGGCTTATAGTTTTAGTTTATGGTTTTGGGGTAGCTCCTGGAAAACCAGCAATTTCAGTAATGCTTACTATCTTAGCAGTTGTTGTTGCAAGTGCTACGCTTCAAGCAAGTGGCGGTCTTGATGTTATGCTTCAAATTGCTGAAAGAATTCTTCGCAAAAATCCAAAATATGTAAGTATTTTGGCACCTTTTGTAACCTGCACATTGACTGTTCTTTGTGGAACGGGACATGTTGTTTATACAGTTTTGCCAATAATTTATGACATCGCCATAAAAAACGGCATTAGACCAGAAAGACCAATGGCTGCAAGCACTATCGCATGCCAAATGGGTATTATAGCAAGTCCAGTTTCCGTTGCTGTTGTAACTTTAACTGCTTTTATGCTTGACTCATCTCACCCACTAGCAAGTTTCGATGGCTATACAGACTTACTTAAAATAACAATTCCAGCAACCTACATAGGGGTTTTAGCTGTTGGTATATTTAGTATGTTTAGAGGAAAAGATCTTGATAAAGATCCAATTTTTCAAGAAAAACTAAAAAATCCTGAGTTTAAAAACTATGTCTATGGAGATAACGCTACATTTTTAGATCAAAAACTATCAAAAACAAAATGGATGGCAATGTGGATATTTTTAACTGCTATAGCTATAGTTGCGATAGTTGGATATTTTAGCGAGCTTCGCCCTGCCTTTACAAATGCAAAAGGGGTTTTAAAACCTATGAGCATGACTGATACTATTCAAATTTTTATGCTTCTTGCAGGCTCAATCATTTTAATATTTTGCAAAGTTGATGCAAGCAAAATAAGCAAAAATGACATTTTTAGATCAGGTATGGTAGCAATGGTTGCCGTTTTTGGAATATCTTGGATGGCTGATACTATGTTTGCAAGTCATATGTCTATGCTAAAAGAGACCTTAGGAGCTGTAGTTATGGAGCATCCTTGGACATATGCGGTTATGCTTTTGCTAATTTCTAAATTTGTAAACTCACAAGCAGCCGCACTTAGTGCTTTTGTTCCACTTGCTATAAGTATAGGCGTTCCTCTTGGAGTTATCATAGCTTTTGCACCAGCCTGCTATGGATACTATATACTTCCAACTTATCCAAGTGACCTTGCAGCTATTCAGTTTGATAGAAGTGAAACTACTCATATTGGCAAATTTGTTATAAATCATAGCTTTATAATTCCAGGTTTAATTGGAGTTATTACATCTTCTATATTTGGTTATATTTTTGCTAGTATGTTTGGATATCTGTAATTTTTAAAAAAGCCACTTATTTTTTAAGTGGCTAAATAACTAAAATAACAAATTGCTTCTTAAATCATACTCTTTTATAAGCTCTTTTGCTTCATCTAGTTTATAAAAATCATTGCAAATTTCATCATCTTTATCATCGCCTTTTGAAACTTCTAAAATACTATTATCTTTTGTAGAAATTTTTATACATTTTTTACCTTTAACTTTTAAAAAGGCCCCAGAGTTTGAAATTTCATCAACTTTAACATTTGTCATATATGAAATTTCATCTGCAAATTTAGCCTGGGATGTGTAAAAAGTAGCGATATCATAAACTAAAGTTTTTAAATTTAAAACACTTTGCTCAAAGTCATCTTCATCTACTTCTAGCGAGCCAAGTGGAAAACCCAAAAAAAGCCCCATTAAACTAACATTGTCATTTACGATAATATCGAGTTTTGACTTATCATAAACAAAGTTAGTTACAAAACTATCTTTTTCATCTTTTAAAATTCCACTTGCCACGATAGCATCTTTAAACATCTCTTCTTTTGTCATTAAGTCATCAAAAAATAGTTCAAAATATTTCTTAGATACTTTTAAATCGCCACTTAAAAAAGCATAATTTAAAATATCTAAAAGCTTGCTTTCATCAAAATTTTCAAGCCCAGCTTTTAAATTTAAATTAAAATTTTTACCGTCGCTATCATTAAAGCCGAAATTATTTATTGAAATTTTAGGATTTTGTGCTAAAAACTCAAGTCCAAATTTATCTATTTCTTCATCGCTTAATTCTCCAAAACTAGCTTTTAAAACCTTATCTATAAAACTTTTATCGATATTTTCAAGCGTAATGTTATACCCAAATTTATCAACTGGTAAACGCTCATTATTAAATTTTATTTGGATTCCATTTGCATTTAAAATAGAATTAAACTCAAATTTTTTAGTATTGTTATCATTTATTTTATCTTCTTGAGATATGTTTGCTACAAAAAAATCAAAATCATCAAATTTTATTTTTAAATTTTTAATAGAACAATTTGAGTTTGAATTTGCTATGTGAGTTAGAATTTCATCTATATCAAATGGTTTATCATAGATGTATTCAAGAAATAATTCATCATAACTTGCAGAAATTTCATCTGTATTAAGACTAGAGCCTTTTTGAGTAAGAGTTAGGGATTTTAAAAGATTTTTTTTAAAATTCATATTTAAAACAAACTCACTTGCATGAATTTTTCCATCATCTTTAAAATTTATCTCATTTAAAATAAATTTTCCATTATGTAAAGAGTTTTTATCACCTTTAAGTGTAAATTTCAAAAACTTCGTTGAATTAAAAAGTTTTTTAATTTCATCTTGATAACTAAGTGCTTCCATTGTTCCACTAGCTTCATATCCTTTGATTAAATTTAAAACTGAATTTTGGATATCAACTTTAATCCTTACGATAAAATCTTCATCAAATATATTTAAAAACTCTTTATTTAAAAACTCTTTTGTATAGTTTATATCGCTTACTATATGCAAAACCCCTGCTTCTTTTGTATAGGAGTGTTTAACATTTAATTCTTTTGGCATATTCATGTTAAAGCTACTTATATATTCATTAGCTATTTTATCGGTTGTTTTTGAGCTTACTATCCAAAAAACACCTGCCAAAACTAAAATTATAAATAAAATCGCCACTAATACTTTTTTCATAATATATCCTTTTTTTCGTAGTTTAATTATATTTTATTTTAAATAAAAAGCATATAAATTTAAAAATTTTATCAATTAAATATATATATCAAACTCTTTTTTAGGGACTGCTTCACCAATGATTTGAGAGTTTTCATAACCTGCGTTTTTTAAATTTGTTAAAGCTGTTTTAGCATCTTTTTGGCTAACTGCTATTAAAAGCCCGCCACTTGTTTGTGGATCGCAAAGCACTATATCAGGCTTAGTATTTGTAAATTTCTTGACAAACTCTAAATTTCTATAAGCCCCACCAGGAATTAAACCTAAATTTGCACACTTTACAGCTTCGTTTAAGATAGGAATTTTATCTTTATAAAATGAAATGGAAATCTCATCATTAAGCATCTCGCTTGCATGTCCTAAAAGTCCAAAACCAGTAACATCAGTGCAAGCATTTACTTTTAAGCCTTTTAGAGCAGCTAGCGCATAAAAATTTAGCTGAGTCATGTGAAAAATAGCCTCTTTTATCTCATCTAAACTTAACATATCACCCTTAATTGCAGTGCTCAAAATACCCATTCCAAGAGGCTTAGTTAAGATTAGCAAATCTCCTATTTTAGAGGTATTATTGCTCCAAAATTTATTTGGATGGACCTTGCCAGTAACACTTAAGCCATAATACATCTCAGGTGTTTCTATACTATGACCACCAACAATCTCTGCGCCGCACTCAACGACTTTACTTTTTCCACCAGCTAAAATTTCAGCTAAAATCTCGCTTGAGAAATGACAGCTATCAAAACCGACTATATTTAGCGCATTTAGTGGCTTTGCTCCCATAGCAAAAACATCACTTAAAGAATTTGCAGCTGCTATTTGCCCAAAAACAAATGGATCATCAACAACAGGCGTTATAAAATCAAGCGTTTGGACAATGGCTATATCATCTGTTAGTTTAAAAACACTCGCATCTTCATTATTTGTCGTATTTGATAGTAAAAACTTGCTTTTTTCCACTATGCCATCTAAACTTTTGTTAAGACCCGCCGGGTCTATTTTAGCGGCTCAACCAGCAGCTTTTACAAATTTTGTCAAATTAAAATTTCTATATTTCAAAGTTTTATCACTTCAAATTCGCTTAACATTTGCATTACTTCATAGGCATTTGTCATCTCGCCAATGCTTAACTTATCAACTAATTTATAAGCCTCAAGACAACTTCCACAACTATAAATTTTAATTCCGCTTTCTTCTAGTTTTTTAAGAACTTGATAGCTAACGTGCGATCTATCTGTAGTCATAAAAACAGCATTATTTACACAAATTATAGCAACTGGCTTATTGTCCAAATTCAAAACAGCACCCAAAAATTTGCTTAATAAATTTTTGCCAACTTCTCCACTTCCAGTTCTATCTTCGTTTAAAAATATAACTTTTTTTCTTTTTTGGGGCAAAATTTCGCAGTTATAACCATCGGTTGATGGCGAGATTAGATTTTTTGTTTTTATAGTCTTTATCAAAGTTTCGCCATTTTTTTCACTTATTTCACAGCTAAACTCATTTGTGTTTAAAAATCTTTTAATATTTTCTCTTGGAGCAATATTATTTACTAAAATTTCTAAACTTTCACCTATTTTAAGACTTTCTAGCGCCTCTTTTGTTTTTATTAAAGGAGCTGGACACTCTAAATTTCTACAATCAATTTTCATAATTTTTCCTTTTATATAAAGTTTTCTTTGAACTCAAAGCTAAGGTTAATTATATCAAATCTTTGTTAAGTTTTATTTATTTAAAAAAAGCTCTTTAAATCTTTTATTAGAAAATTCCTCTATGTCCGCTTGTAGTTGCTTATAAGCTTTCATGAGTTCATGAGCTTTTGGTTTTAGCGAAGTTCCTGCTCCTTTTCCACCACCTGGTTTTGTCTCAAAAAGCTCATTGTCAAAGTTTTTTTCTAAAATTTTTAGATGATTCCAACATTTTTTATAATTCATATCTAATAATTCTGCAGCTTTTTTTATGCTACCAGTTTGATCAATAACATCTAAAACCTCGGTTTTACCCTTACCAAACAAAAGTTCTCCATCACTATTTTCTATCCAAATTTTAGTTTTTACAACCACTTTTTTTCCTTTCTTTTCTTTAAAACAACCTAATTTACAATATTTAACATCTATTTTATGACTTTTTAAAACACCTCTTATAGCTTTAAATCCTTTTGTTTGTTTAGCTATATTTCTTGCTTCCATGCAGTTAATTCTATTTTTTTCATCTAAAAAAGGCTTTATTTTTAAAAAAATTTCTACATCATCATTTGGGATATCATGTTTAAATTTACCAAATTGTCCAAGCTCACAATTAGAAATTTTTATACCCATTTCATCGGCTTTTTTTCCAACTTCTGATATATCAATATCTAGTTCTTTAGCTATTTTAAAAGCAGCTGCACAACTTAGCTTTTTATCTTCATTTGCTAGTTTTAAAATAAACTCTTCCATAAATTTTTAAATTATCCTTTTTTCAAAACTATAAATATTCATAGAGTTTCCTCTTGCAAAACCACAAAGCGTAAGATTAAATTTCCTAGCTAACACTACTCCTAAATATGTGGCAGCAGTTCTAGAAACAAGAAGTGGAATTTTATGCATTATAGCCTTTGCGACCATTTCTGAGCTTAATCTTCCACTTACCATTAAAAACGAATTTTCTAAATTTGCTTTATTTAAAATAGCTTTGCCAACGGCCTTATCTATGGTATTATGCTGAGCGATATCTTCGCCTATATAAAACTCACTATCATTTATAAAAAGTTTTGCTGTATGAACACAACCTGTTTTTTCATATAAATCGCACTCTGTATAAAAAGTACTCATTCTTGATAAAATTAAACTTGAACTAAAAGTTGAAGAGTTTTTTATAGCCTCACCTTTCATATCCAAAAATGAATTTGCAGTTTTTGCGCTTCCACAACCACTTATTACAGATGAGTTTTTTTGTAAATTTTTTATGCTTGTATCGTTTGAATTTAATATTTTAAATTTAATATTTACTTCAAATTCACTATCTTTATCAATTTTAATATCTAAAATTTCATTAAGCGAATTTATTAAATTTTCACTTATTAAATACCCAATTGCTAAGGCTTTTTCATCAGTTGGTGTTGCCATTAATGAAATCACTTTTTTCTCATTTAAAAAAATATTAAGTCTAACTTCCATTACCAAGGTATCATCAAAATCAAACTTTTCAAAAGATTTAATTTTGATGATTTTGGTACTAGCAACAGGGTTCATTTATTTAACTGGCTTTAAATTTGTATATTCTTTTTCAAAAACAGAAGGTTTAATTTTACCTTTTCTAAGAAGTTCTTGATACCAATAATGATGAAGTATATAAACTTCTTCTTCTTCTTTGTATCCATTTATAATAGCGTGGATTGAGCCTTTTATACAAAATACTGCCATATAAATATGAACAAGTAAAAATACAGCACATGCTGCACCTAAAATATTATGAATTATAGCGCTTAATCTTAAAATATCTATTTGTGTCATTCCTAAAAACGCGCCATTTGCTACAGGAATTTGTGTATCTAAAAAATACATCAAAGCACCTGTTATAACCATAACAAATCCACCACCCATACAAACCCAAAACCAAGCTTTTTGTCCAAGATTGAATTTGCCTGCTGGAATTGGCTTTTTGTTCTTTGATAGATATCCACCTACCATAATTGCCCACCTTGCATCATAGCTTGCAGGAAGCATTCTAAAAAGCCACTTAAAAAACATATATGGTAAAACTATAGCAAATAAAATAGTGGCTATTCCATGTAAATTTTTACATAATCTTACAAAAAATCCTCCACCAAATTCCTCTCCAAACATCATTATAATACCAGTTGGAACAAGGATAACCCAAGAAAGTGCCGCAACTGCATGAGTAAGCCTTTCTATAACATTAAAAGCATAAACCTTACCATGATCGTGTGAAAACGACTTTGGTCCTACAATAGCATAGTGCCCAACAAAAGCAACTAAGACAGCAATTATTGCAAATAAAGCTAAATTTGCAAAAAAACCACTACTTTGAAGCCAAACAAACCATTCAGCAAAAGGATTGTTGTAATAAGTGTCTATATTTTCAACCCTAGCTTTTCCCCAAACGCTGCTATTGTCTTGAATTGCTTTTTTAAATTCCTCATTATATGCAAAAAGCCCAGCAAAAGAGCAAAGCAAAATAAAAATTTTTCTCATCTTTAAACCTTTTAAAAAACATTAGATTTAATTATTATACAACATAAATCTAAATTTTACTTTTCATAAAAAAACTAATTACTTCCAAGAATTTCCAGGATATTCATCCAATGTTCCTAAAGAACCTGTATTATAACCCCTAAGCTCAACTCTGTCGTTATATATTTTATCAACAACTTTTTTATCTCCAACCAAAAGTGCTTTTGTAGAACACATAGCAGCACAAAGTGGAACTTTACCCTCTGCTATACGGTTTTGGCCATATTTATGAAACTCATCATCACTATGGGTTTCTTCAGGTCCTCCAGCACACATAGTGCATTTATCCATAACACCTTTTGGTAGAAATTTAGTTTCATTTCTAGGAAATTGTGGTGCTCCATAAGGACATGCATATAAGCAATATCCACAAGCTATGCAAGTGTCTTTGTCATGTAAAACTATCCCATCATCTCTTATATAAAAACAATTTACCGGACAAACTTGCGCACAAGGAGCATCAGTGCAGTGCATACAAGCAATTGAAACTGAATACTCCTTACCAACAACACCTTCATTAAGAGTATAAACTCTTCTTCTTCTTACATCAAGAGGTAACTCATGTCCACTATCACACGCAACCGTGCAGCCATGACAATCAATGCACCTATCCAAGTCACATAAAAATTTCATTCTTGTATTTGACATAAACTACTCCTTATGCTTTTTCTATGCGGCATAGTCCGCCTTTTGTTTCAGGAATTTGACAAAATATATCGTATCCATAGTTTGTAACTGTGTTAGCACTTTCACCTATTGCGTATGGCCTTGTTCCAGTTGGGTAATTCTTAGACATATCAACTCCTTGCATTACACCAGTAAAGTGGAATGGCAAATGCACAGATACTTCATTTACCGCATAAGTAAATCTAGCTTTTACCTTTATCCAAGTTCCCTCTGGGCTAGAAATTTTCATCATATCACCATCTTTAATACCATATTTTTTAGCCAAATTTGGATTTATATCACAAAACATTTCAGGCGTAAGTCTTGCTAAGAAATGGCTTGCTCTATTTTCCATACCTGCACCGTTTAAATTTACAAGTCTTCCTGTAATTAAATTTATAGGGAACTCTTTACTATAGTCTTTAGCAAGTTGAACGCTTTTATACTTAGTATCAACTCTGTAATGATCTATTTTATCCTCATAACTTGGATATTTTTTGGCTAAATCATGTCTTCTTGAATGAAGTGGTTCTCTGTGAATTGGAATCTCATCAGGGAAATTCCAAGCTCTTACTCTTGCTCTTGCATTTCCATAAGGAGCGATACCTTTTTCCATACATTTTTCAGCAATTATGTTGCTTGTATCAGTACTCCATGATTTTCCCATTTTCTCTTTTTCTTCATCAGTTAATGTTATGCCTAAAATCTCTTCAATATTATCTTTTGTTATTTGAGGATAGCCTTTATTTATTGGTGAACCAATAGGTCCATCTATAGCAAGCTGGCTAATGCCATTATGCTCTAAACCAAAATTGTTTCTAAAACCAGTTCCACCATCCATTACAGACTTAGTTATATCATATAAATTTGGAGTTCCTGGATGTTTTGTAGTCCAGCATGGCCAAGGAAGTCCATAATATTCACCTTTGCACTCATCAAAACCTTTTAATGTTTTTTTATCAAATTTATCCCAATGAAGAGTGTGGTTTTTAATTCTCTCAGGAGTCCAACCAGTATATCCTATACTTTTTAGTCCATTAGTTAATTCTCTTGTTGCATCTTCTGGCCACTGGAAATTTCCTTTTCCATCGCCTAAAGATCTCACATACTCATCATAAAAACCGAGTTTTTTAGCAAGTTCAAATAAAAAATACTCATCAGGCTTACTCTCATACATTGGCTCAATTGCTTTAAATCTCCATTGAGCACTTCTATTTGTAGCTACAACGGTACCTGAACATTCATATTGAGTTGCAGCTGGAAGAATGAAAATATTATCTTTTTTATTTGTTATAACAGCAGCTTCATTTACAAAAGGATCAGTTATAACTAAAAGCTCTAAATTATCAAGTCCTTCTTGAACTTTTACTTGTTGAGCAGTTGATGTTATACCATTACCCATTACAACAAGTGCTTTTAGACTAGTGTTGGCATTGTGAATTTTATCATTTCCATTTTTACCATCTAATACACCTGCCCACCATCTTGAAAGAGTAAAGCCGCTTTTATGCATCATCTCTTTACTTACAAAGCGTGATACTAGCCACTCATAATCTACTTTCCAAACGTTTGCATAATGTCTCCAGCTAGTTTCATTTAATGCATAATATCCTGGTAAATTTTCACTCAAACAACCTACATCGCTTGCGCCTTGAACATTATCATGTCCTCTTAAAATATTGCATCCACCACCTGATTTACCCGCATTTCCAAGAGCTAATTGTAAAATAGGAGCAAGTCTTGTGTTTGATGTGCCTATTGTATGTTGTGTTAAACCCATAGCCCAAATAAGCGTTCCTGGGCGATTTTTAGCATAAACTTCTGTAATTTTTAATAAAGTTTCTTTTTTTACTCCAGTTACATCTTCAACAACTTCAGGAGTCCATTTTAAAGCCTCTTTTTCAATGCTTTCCATATCATAAACACGATTATTTATAAACTCTTTGTCTTGCCAGCCGTTTTTAAATATTATGTGAAGCATTCCATATATAAAAGCTATATCTGTTCCTGGTCTAATTTGAGCAAAATAATCACTTTTTGCAGCTGTATGAGTATATCTAGGATCTATAGTTATCATAACAGCACCATTTTCTCTTGCTTTTAAAAAATGTCTAAAACCAACAGGATGATTAACTGCTGGATTTGCTCCAAATATAATTATAGCTTTTGAAAAGGCTATATCATTAAGTGAGTTTGTCATAGCGCCATAACCCCAAGTATTCGCCACACCGGCGACTGTTGCACTATGTCAAATTCTAGCTTGATGATCTATATTATTTGTTCCATACATTGCCGCAAATTTGCGGATATAATAAGCTTGCTCATTGCTCATTTTAGCTGAGCCAATAAACATGGTTTGCTCTGGATTTTCATCCATATATTTTTTCAGTTGAGCACCAATATTTTCAATAGCTTCTTTATAGGTTATCCTTTTCCATTTTCCATTTTCTTTTACCATTGGATATTTAAGCCTAACTGATGATCTTGCCATATCAACCATATCAGCACCTTTACAGCAGTGCCCTCCAACGCTAAATGGATGATCCTCAGCAACTTCTTGTCTAACCCAAACACCATCTAAAACCTCAGCTATTATCCCACAACCTACTGAACAGGCTGTACAAACAGTTCTTACTTTTTTAGATCCAGGGTATGGATTTGAAAGTTCATTACTTGTTGCTTCTCTAGTAGCTTTGGCTGAACTTAAAGTTGAAGCACCAGCTAAAGCGCCAGATAATGCTGCCATTTTTAAAAATGACCTTCGTCCAATTTTTGGACTTTGTATATCAACTTGCGACATTTTACCTCCTTATTTATTTTGAATTTTTATAAAAAATTTCCCAACTTTTGGTTTCTTGGTATAAAATTTCAGGTTTTTTACCACTACTATTTTTTATCTTTTTACTTGGCTCTCTAGCCTCTAAAGCGCCAACTGCGCCAACTCCAACAGCTGCACTAATAGCTGATTTTTTTAAAAAATCTCTTCTTTTAGAATCCATCTCTACTACCTCTACTTCTTTTTAACTTATTGACTTCTCGTCTTATTTTTTCAGATCTTGAAAGATTGTTTTTAACTTTTATCTCCTTATGTAAGATTGGCTTTGAAGTACCGTAAAAAACTCTTTCAAGCTCAACAAAACTCATAAGTAAATTTACAACATCTTTATAATAATTTGAACTTCTATGAATATAAATAGCACTCATAAACTCATCAATGAAAGGATTTAAAAATTTGGTAAAAATTTCTTTTGCATATTCTAAATAATTTTTATCTTCTGATTTTCCAAATTTTATAAACTCACTCATTAAAACAAATAAAAACCCAAAATTATCCTCATTTTCAATAAATTTAACGCTATCTCTTCTAAATTTGGTTTTAGCTAATATTTTTTTTATCTCTAAACAACTAAGTGAACTTTCATAACCCTCATTATAATAGCTTACTGTAGTTCTTACAGGACTTGGAGGTGAGTGAAAAATATCATCATACTCAGTTATTAAAAGCTCTTCATCAAAATTTTCTGCCAAATTTTTAAGTGAAATTGCACTTTTTTCATCAATAGCATAATTTAAAAGCAAATTTAAAGCCTCTTTTACACCTTCAAATCTATCGCTCTCATAACTAAAAACGAAAAATTTGGAAAATAACGAATAATAAAAAATTCTTGCATCCAAAATTTCATTTTCCATAAAAATTGCCTTTAAAAATATTTATTCATAAGTAACTTTATCAAAATTATTCTTTTTGTTTCATAAAAAATAAAATTAGATTTTAAAATTAAAATTAACTTAAATATGCTATTTTTGAATATTTCTTTTAATCTTTTTCTTTGATAGCTTATAAGCTAGATATTTGTGGTTATATAATTATTCTTTTATCTGTTTTATTAAGTTTTTAAATTAATTTATAAAATTTATATTAAATTTATAAATGCTATAATTTAAGTAAAATTTTATTTTTTTCTTAAAGGAAAAATAGCCAAATTTTTGTAAATTTAGCTATTTTTGTAAATTTAATTTCTACGGCGATACTCCTCATATCCAAACTCTATTTTTTTTATAACATCTGCGTTTTCATCAACCAAAACTAAATCAGGTAGCTTTATGCCATTAAATGTTGTGTTTTTTACAATGGTGTAGTGAATTTGATCTTTAAATATAATCCTATCGCCAACTTTTAAAGGCTTGTCAAACCTATAATCAGCATCTCCTTCTTCAAGCCCTACAATATCTCCTGCTAGGCAAGTATTTCCACCAAATCTATACTCAAACTTACCACTTTTTTTCTCACCCACAACAGCTGGGCGGTAAGGCATAAGCACGGTATCTGGCATGTGAGCTTCAGCTGAAGTATCCAAAATAACGATATTTTTCTCATTTTCAACGATGTCTAAAACAGAACTTATCAAATCCCCACACTCCCAGCCAACAGCCTCGCCTGGCTCTAAATAAACATCAACTCCAAACTCATCCCTAAACTCTTTTATCAAATTTATAAGAAGTTTTATATCATAACCTTTTTTAGTTATGTGATGTCCACCGCCGAAATTTACCCATTTTACCCCATGGATAAACTCGCCAAAATCAGCTTTAAACTTATCCAAAACTTTTTTTAGACTCTGACTACTTTCTTCACAAAGTGCGTGAAAATGAAGTCCGCCAATGCCATCAAGCAAACTCTTATCCTCTTTTAGAGCTTTTAGTAAATTTGCCTTTGTTGTTCCAAGACGGCTAAATTTAGCGCAAGGATTGTAAATATCTTTTGGCGAAAAAGAGCTTTCTGGATTTATCCTAAGACCACACTCTATGCCTTTATCAAGTGCCATTTGTTTAAATTTTGAAATTTGATTTGGGCTGTTAAAGACAATATGATTTGAAATTTGCATAATCTCATCAAAATCTTCATCTTTAAAAGCTGGTGAATAGGTGTGAATTTCGCCATTTTTTATAAACTCTTTTGCAAATTTAGCCTCATGTAGTCCGCTGCAAGTTGCTCCCCAAAGGTACTTATCAACATAGGGCATTGCTAGACTAAAGGCAAAACCTTTTAATGCACAAAGCACTTTTGCCCCACTCTCATCACCAACACTTTTTAAAATTTCTAAATTATTAATGAGTTTTGGAAGATAGCAGACATAAGCTGGTGTTTTGATATCGTTAATGTTCATTTTGTGCCTTTTGATTTTTAAAATTTTAAACTATTATATATGAATTTATTAACTTTTGATAAAATGAGTTTAAAAATTTAAAAAGGAAATTTAATGATAAGGGTTGAGTTTTTAGGTCCTATAAAAAAGGATGATTTAGAAGTAAAAGCTTCAAATTTAGCTGAGTTAAAAGAAATTTTAAACAAAGATGAAAGCTTAAAAGAGTGGCTTGAAATATCAGCAGTTGCTATAAATGATAAGATAATAAGTAATTTAGATAAAGAGCTTAAAAATGGAGATAAAGTATCGATTTTACCACCAGTTTGTGGCGGATAAAAACTAAAAGGAATTTTATGAAAAAAATAGAAATTTATAAAGGCGGGCTTGATACAAACGCTCTTTATAAAAAATGGTACGATGAAATAAAAGATAAAAATCTAGGTGCTTTTATAACTTTTAGTGGAATTATTAGAGATGATGATAATGTCGAAGCACTTAGCTTTGATATTTATGAAGCACTTTTACAAAATTGGTTTAACAATTGGCAAGAAAGATTAAAAAATGATGGCGTAAAACTTTTTTTTGCTCACTCTTTTGATGATGTAAAAGTTGGCGAAAGCTCATATTTTACAGCAGTAGCATCAAAACAAAGAAAACTTGCTTTAAAACTTATTAATGATTTTGTCGAAGACTTTAAGGCAAATGCCCCTATTTGGAAATATGATGTTAAAAATGGTGAGCGAATTTATGCTAAAAATCGCTCTTTTAAACTAGCTGGTGCGGGGCTTTTAAAGGAATAAAATGGAATTTATGGATTATGATAAAACTCTTGAAATTTTAAAAGAAAATATAATTCCTTGGAATAGAATAGAAAAAGTTGCTATAACAAATGCTCTAAACCGCTATATTGCAACCGATATCATTGCAAAAGAAAACTATCCAAAATTTAAAACCTCAGCCATGGATGGATATGCAATCAAATTTGATGAAAATAATAAAAAATTTAAAATTCTAGGAAGCAATCCAGCTGGAAAATTTGAAATTTCTAGCCTAAAAGAAAATGAATGTATTAAAACTTTCACCGGCTCATTAATGCCTGAAAATAGCGATACTTTAGTGCCTGTTGAAAATGTAAAAGTAGATGATGGTTTTATAGAAATTTTAAAACCAGTTAAAAAAGGGTTTGCCATTAGAAAAATTGGTGAAAGTTATAAAAAAGGTGAAGTTTTAATAAAAAAAGGCACAAAACTAAGCTATTCTGAAATAGCCCTTCTAGCAGAACTTGGCGAATTTCATATAAGTGTTTTTATAAAGCCAAAAGTTTGCGTTTTATCTAGTGGAAGCGAGATAAAAGATCTTGGTGAGATGATTGAAAATGATGCTCAAATTAGAAGCTCAAACCACATAGCAATCGCTTCAATGCTAAAATTAATGGGATGTGAGCCAATAATTTTACCACTTGTAAAAGATGAAGAAAATGAAGTAAAAAATGAAATTTTAAATTCACTTAATTTTTGTGATATTTTAATTACAACAGGTGGCGTTAGCATGGGAGATTTTGACTTTGTAAAAGAAGTTTTAAGCAAAAATTGCCAAATTTTAATAAATGGTGCGGCTATAAAGCCAGGACGCCATATTAAAATAGCTAAAGCAGGTGATAAATATATATTTGCACTCCCTGGATTTCCATTTTCTGCAATGGTAATGTGCATTTTATATGTAAGAATTTTAATTGAAAGTTTTTTTAATGCGCCAAAAAACCACTATATAAATGCAGTTTTAGATGAAGAATATATAAAAAAATCACCATTTTTAGAATTTAGTGCATGTAATTTAAACAATGATGAAAACGGAGTTTTAAAAGTAAATTTAAAAGGCAAAAAAGATGGTTCAAGTGCAATTGTAAATAACTTAAATAATGAAGCTGCACTTTTAGTTATCCCAAAAGAGTTAAATGGATATAAAAAAGGCGATGTTGTAAAAGTTTTAAAGATGCTTTGATGAAACAAGTTTTTTTATATATTGAGCTTTTAATAATATTTTTACTCATTCCAGCTCTTTTTATGCTGCAAATTTTACCAAAAAATTATATGTTTTTTGTCCTTTGGCTTGGGAGTTTATATGCGTTTTATCATATAAAAAAAGCAAATTTAAATCTTTTTAAAGGTTTTAAATTTGATGAGTTTAAAGATATTTTTAAAAGATTTTTAATTTTATCCATTTTTTTAACTATTTTTACTTTTGTTTTCTCAAGAAATAGTTTTTTATTTCTACCAAAACAAAGAATAGATATCTGGATTTTAGTAATGCTATTTTACCCCATTTTATCAGCATTTTTTCAAGAGATTATATTTAGGACATTTTTTACATTAAGATATATTAATTTATTTAAAAATAAAAATTTCTTTATTTTTATAAATGCTTTAATATTTGCTCTTGTGCATCTACTTTATGGAAATTTAATAGCTGTTATTTTTAGTTTTTTTGGTGGAATTTTATTTATAAAAACTTATTTGAAATCAAACTCAACCCTGCTTTGCTGGGTAGAGCACTCTCTTTATGGAAATTTTATCTTTACAATAGGACTTGGACACTACTTTTACAATGGATATTAAAATTTTAACCTATGTTAAAAACAATTTTAATTTTTTAAGCAATTTGCCACAGCTTTTGCACAAGCAAATGCAAAATGGATATTAAATCCTCCTATCATTCCACCAACATCAAGAACTTCGCCTATAAAATAAAGATTTTTTACAAGCTTACTTTGACAATTTTCATCTATAAAATCAGTTTTTATCCCACCTTTTGTTATCTCAGCTTTGCTATATCCAAAATTTCCAGCAGGTGAAAACTCATAGTTTTGTAGTTTTTTTAAAGTTTGAAATTCTAAATTTGAGAGTTTAAAAAACTGTTTATCTTCTAAATTTGATTTTTTTAAAAACTCTTTAATAAAGCTTTTTGGCAGTGGTAAAATAGAAGTAATTTGTTTTTTTGAGTTTTTAAATTTATCAAAATCAAAATTTGGTAAAAAGTTAATACTTATTTTTCCTTTTTGCCAAAAAAGTGAAGCATTCATCATCAAAGGCCCACTAATGCCACGATGAGTAAAAAGCAAATCACCACTTAAAACTTTATTATTTTGAAGTATTTTTGCCTTAGCGCTAAAACAAACTCCACTTATTTTTTTAAACCAAAACTCATCTTTTTGAACGCTAAAACCAACTAATGCTGGATTTAAAGTAGAAATTTCATGACTAAATTTAGAAGCTATTTTATATCCTATATCGCTAACTCCTAGATTTTGACAGCTTAATCCACCACTTGCTACTATTAAATTTTTACATTCAAAATTTCCATTATTTGTATAAATTTTAAAAATATCATCATTTTTTACAACATCAAAAACTTCGGTATTTAAATAAATTTTTGGATTTGTGATTTTACTTTTTAGATGATTTAAAACACTTTTTGAACCAGTTTTGCAAAAAAATTGTGAGTTTTTTACTTTTTCAAATTTTAAAGGTTTGAAAAATTCCAAAACTTCTAAATAGTTTAAATTTGAAATGATTTGATTTATAAAGTTTTTATCACCAAGATAATATTTTAATAAATCTTTTTTAAAAGAGATATTTTCATTTGTGATATTGCATTTTCCTCCACCACTTGCAAGAAGTTTTTTACCAAGTGATGAGTTTTTTTCTAAAATAGTTATGTTGGTGGAGTTTAAAAGTGCGGCTAAAAACAGCCCGCCTACTCCACCGCCAATTATGATAGTCTTATCTGACAATTGCTGGACTTGACTCTTCTTTGGTTTCAGGATTTGTTTGAGTTCTATTTTGTTTTTTAAACTCTTCTATTGCTTGTGCTAGGCTATTAAGCATATTACAACCAGTTTCATTGCCAAGTTGGCAAGATTTTTGGTATAGATTTAAAGCAAGCTCTATATTTTGTTCAATTCCTATGCCGTTTTGAACCAAATATCCTAAATTTGAACAAGCATAGCCCTCATTATTTGCGCAAGCTAAATCATATAGTTTAATTGCTGTTGCTGGATTTTGCTCAACACCAATACCATTTTGATAAAAAATAGCTAAATTGTTGCAAGCTGTGTAGTTTTTTGCCTCGCATGAATTTGCATAAAGCTCAGCAGCTAAATTTAAATTTTTTTCAACAACAACGCCATTTTGATAAAACACTGCTAAGTTGTTACAACCTGTTGGATCTCCGTTATTGCAAGATTTTATAAAAGCATTTATTGATTTTACTAAGTCTTTTTCATCACCTTGATAAATAATGCCCGCGCGATTACAAGCAAAAGTGTTGTTTTGATCGCATGATTTATTATAATACTCTAAAGCTTTTTTTAGATTTTTATCAACTGATTCATAAAGATAACCGTTATTGTTACAAGCTAACGCAAGACCTTTATCACAACCTTTTTGATAATACTCTTTTGCTTTATTAATATCTGGTTTATTTGTCGCACCGATTTGATAAATATATCCTAAGTGATTGCAAGCAAGTGGGTTGTTAAGATTACATGATTTATCAAAAAACACAATCGAAGAGTTTAAATCATAAGTTTTATCTTCTAAGAAATGAACTCCTAAATCATAGCAACTTTTTTCTTTATTAAAAACACAATATATTTTTTTGGTCAAAACATCTTTTGAATCCGCAGAGGTAAATATCGCATAACCAAAAATGGCTAAAACCACAATAAATAAAACAATTATTATTTTTTTCAACTTAATGCCTTTAAAAATTATTATAAGCTATCATTTTATATAAAATAAGCTTAAAATTGGATATAATTTTTAAATTATTTTTAAAAGGTGAAATTTGTGAATATTATAGATAGAGTTTTAAGAATAACTTTGGGGTTTTTGATTTTGCTAATTTTTGGACTTATAAATCCAACTTGGTGGTGTTTTTTAGGCTTGATACCGCTAGTAAGTGGTGTTAGTGAACTTTGTCCGATTTATTTTTTACTTGGAAAATATAAAAAAGATGCAAAAAAGAAAAAAGCAGCTTAACTTTTTTAGCTAAATTTTAAGGCTAAATAACAAGCTCCAAAACTAAGCACTAAACTTAAACTTACATTTAAAAGACATAATCCATATTTGGCATTTTGAAGTAGGCTTATGTTTTCTACGCTAAAAGTTGAAAAAGTAGTAAGAGCTCCTAAAAATCCGGCTATTAAAAAGCTTTTTAACTCTAAATTTAATCCCATTTTTGTAAAATATCCTATTAAAAATCCACCAAGCACATTTACTATCAATGTTGCATAAGGAAAATTTAAAGGCATGAATTTAAAACAAAAAGCACTAATTAAAAATCTTAAAATAGCACCTAAAAACCCACCACATCCTACTAAAAGTAAAAGTTTAAAGCTCATTTTTACATCTCATCATAAGTTTTTTGCATAACTTCGTGCAAATTTTTATACCAGTTTTCATCTTGTGGCTTGCTTAAATCAATCATTTCAAGGCAATTTACTTTTATTTTTCCACTTCTAATTTTAACTTCTTTCACATCAAAATTATAAAGCGTATCTTTTAAAACAATTGGCTGAATTTTTAGCTTTAGTTTTTGACTTAAAACCTTTGCGCCATCTTGAAATTTAAGCATTTTTTCGCCACGCCCTCTTGTTCCTTCTGGAAAAATAGCAATAACTCTGTCATTACTTAAGCGATCTTTTACATCTTTTATAAGAGAGACAATTGAACGGCTATTTTTTCTATCTACTTCTATCATTTTTGGAGTTTTTATAATTTTACCAAAAAATGGTAAATCTCCGATTTCTTTTTTTGCCACCCAAGCTAGGTTTTTAGGATAAATTTCTTCTAAAATGATAATATCAAGCATGCTTTTATGATTTAGTAAAATCATATCTATTTTTTCATCAAATTCGCCAATTTTTTCTATTTTATAGCCAATTACAAATCTTTGAATTTTTGCCCAAATTTTACGAATTTTATAGTTTTTTTTAGGAACTATATAAAATAAAATAACAACAACTGCTATACTTAAAAAACACCAAACAGCATAAATTACACCATTTATTTTAGCCATTTTACTCCTTTATATTAAGAGCTTTTTTAACATCATTTTCGCTTATAAATTTGTTATTAAACTTCACCACAATTTCAGAATTTTTTCTATAAGCCTCTATAAATCCAACTCTGTTTTCAAGACTACTTAAATCAAAATTTTCACTATTTTTTAGATAAATATTTTTAAAATTTGCTGGATTTGTAAGGCTTATTAAAAGTAAAAACCAAATTATACAAATTATTGCAATTATAGCAGCTAAATAGTGAATGCCAAGATTTTCTAGCATGACACCACCGCCAATTCCACCTACAAATGTTCCAAAATATCCAGCTGCGTTAAACACACCTAAAACCGCTCCTTTTTGGTCTGATTTTGCAAATTTTGATGCCGCACTTTGCATAATTGGCTCGTGCATATTAAAGCCTATGAAAAATAAAATAACCCCTATTATAAAAAGTGTTTTAGAATTAGCCACAACAAAACAAACATAAGAGAATATAAAAAATGAAATCCCTAAAAGTAAAATCATTTTTGAAAGCCCTCTTTTTTCACCCATAAATCCAGCCATTCCCATAGCAATAAAGCCAAAAACCATAGATATGCTATAAACTATCCAAAGATTTTTTTCCATAAATCCAAGTTTTGTAACAAGCACAATTGGAATTACAAAAAAAGTCATTGTTAAAAGCATTTTTTGTAAAAAATTTGTTAAATTCATCAAAGCTAAATCTTTTTGAACTAATATTTCAATTATAGAAACCTTTTTTTGAAGTGAAGAAATTTTTATCTCTTCTGGCACAGTTGTATAGAGTAAAATAATACAAATGAGCGTTAGAGCTGTGCTTATGTGAAATAAAACTCCTAGCCCATATCTTGCGCTTAAATAAGGTCCTAAAACCATCGAAAATCCAAAAGCAGTGCCAATCATCATGCCCATTATCGCCATTGCTTTGCCTCTTTTTTCTTCACTTGTAAAATCACTTATCATAGCAATAGCCACAGATCCAACTGCCCCACTTCCTTGTAAAAATCTACCAAAAATCATCCAATAAATATCATTTGTAAAGCCACAAATAAGCGAACCTATGATAAAAATAACAAGCCCTAAACTCATCACATTTTTACGACCAAATTTATCAGACATAGCACCAAATGGAATTTGAAAAATCATCTGCATAAGCGCATAAATTCCTATCGCAACTCCAGCAAGCATTGTGTTTGAATTGTTTAAATTTGAAGCATAAAGTCCAAAAACTGGAAGTATTATAAAAAGTCCAAAAAACCTACTTCCAACAACAAATGATAGCGACAAAACAGTTTTTAACATATAATTTCCTTAAATTAAAAACGCCTATTTTATCATAACTCTTAAAATGAATTAAAAATTTAGATAAAATTAGAACTTATTTTTTAAAAAAGGAATAAATTTATGAAAATAATCCTAGCAACGCACAATATGGACAAAGTAAAAGAGATAAAAGATTTTTTAAAAACTTATGAAATTTATGCTTTAAATGAAATTTTAACACCTTTTGAGATAGAAGAAACTGGAAAAACTTTTAAAGAAAACGCACTTATTAAGTCAAAGGCTATTTTTAATGCATTAGATAAAAAGCAAATTAATGATTTTATTACTTTAAGTGATGATAGTGGAATTTCCTTGCCTATTTTAGGTGGAAAACCAGGAATTTACTCAGCTAGATTTTCTGGCATTAACGCAACAGATCAAAGCAATAGAACAAAACTAATAAATGAATTAAATGCTTTAAATTTAAGCAAAACACCAGCATTTTACACAGCCTGTATTGCAATATCTTCAAAATTTGGAGATTATACAACTCATGGATTCATGCATGGATTTGCCATAAATGAAGAAAGAGGAAATAACGGTTTTGGGTATGACTTTATGTTTATTCCAAATGGATTTAATAAAACTGTTGGTGAAATTGACAAAGAAACAAAACTTAAAATTTCACATAGAAGCAGGGGTTTGGAGCTTATGAAACATATCTTAAAAGTGCTTGAAAAAAGATACTAAATTTAATTTATTTTTATTAAATTTAAGAAAATAAGGCTAAAATAGTCTAAATTATTTTTGTGATAAAACTATTAAGGATTAGATGGAATTTATGGATTTTGAGTTTATAAAAGAGTTTTCGCCGATGTTTGTTAAAGCGGCTATTTTAACGATAAAACTTGCATTTTTAGGTATATCAATAAGTATAATAATTGGACTTTTTATAGCATGGATAAAAGCCCATAAATTTAAACTTTTAAGTAGAATTTGCGATATTTATATAGAAATTTCAAGAAATACTCCACTTTTGATACAGCTTTTTTTCTTATATTTTGCTCTTCCAAAGCTTGGATTAAAACTTGATGGATTTGAGTGTGCGGTTATAGGTCTTTCTTTTTTAGGTGGAAGCTATATGGCTGAGAGTTTTAGACTTGGTTTTGAAGCAGTTGAAAAGGCCCAAGTTGAAGCAGGTTTAAGCTTAGGTCTATCTAAAAATCAAGTTATTTTTTATGTCATCTTACCACAAGCATTTAGGATAAGCCTAGCTTCAATTTCTGCAAATATAATATTTTTAATAAAAGAAACTTCGGTTGTTAGCGTTGTAGCGCTTGCGGATTTAGTATATGCTGCAAAAGATATTATGGGTATTTATTATATGACAAATGAGGCTTTATTTATGCTAGTTATTTCATATTTAATAATCATTTTGCCAATTTCACTAGCTCTTACACTTTTAGAAAAAAGGTTAAGCTATGTTTGATGTCATACTAAATGAAACAAATTTTTTACGTCTTATGGCTGGACTTTGGATCACAGTTAAAATTTCACTTATTTCTATCATAATATCACTCATTGGCGGACTTATTTTGGGTGTTTTGATGAGTTCAAAAAACAAAATTATTTATATAATACTAAAAATTTGTCTTGAAATAGTCCGCATTATGCCACAACTTGTTTGGCTTTTTATAGTTTATTTTGGGCTAAGTTCGATTTTTTCCTTTTCTGCCATAACAGCTTCAATCGTAGTTTTTAGCATTTGGGGTGTTTTTGAAATGATGGATTTAGTAAGAGGTGCGGTTTTAAGCATACCAAAGCACACTTTTGAAAGTGCAGCAAGCCTAGGACTCAAAAAATTTCAAATTTATATTTATGTCATAATCCCACTAGCACTTAGACGCCTTATCCCAGGAGCTATAAACCTACTTAGCAGAATGATAAAAAGCACTTCAATAGTTGTTTTAATAGGCGTTGTAGAAGTTTTAAAAGTCTCTCAACAAATAATAGAGCTAAATTTACTTACAAATAACTATGCCCCTTTAATCGTATATGGATTTGTATTTTTCCTATATTTTGCGATTTGCTATCCAGTATCAAAGCTATCAAAAATTCTAGAAAATAGGTGGAATTAATGTTTCAAGAAAAGATTGTTGAAAGCTCAATTAAAAACTTAGATGAAAATAAGCTTTTAAAAGCCTATGAAGAGTTTAAGAAATTTCAAGATAAAAAAGATGCAATAAAAACTTTTAAAGAAGAAGTCTATCAAGATGGTTTTTTAAAAGATGTTTTTGAAAACGCTCTTGGCTATACTCTTGATACCACAAATCCTGAAAATTTTAACCTAAAAAGAGAGATGAAAAATGAAACCGACGCTAAAAAAGCAGATGGCGTAATCATCGTAAATAACGAAGTTATCGGCGTTATAGAGTTAAAAGATACAAACACAAAAGATTTAAACAAGGTTGAAAATCAAGCCTTTAACTATCACAACTCACACGCAAATTCACGTTTTATCATCATTTCAAATTTTGCTAAACTGAGATTTTATATAGATAAAAAAGTTGAATTTATAGAATTTGATCTTTTTAATTTGAACTTTAACGAGTTTAAAAAGTTTTATTTACTTCTTAGTTTTGAAAGTATCAAAAACCAAATTCCACTTATCTTAAAAGAAAAATCACTAAATTTCGAAAACGAAATTTCAAAAAAGCTTTATAAAGATTACTCAAATTTTAGACTAAATTTATTTGAAAATTTGATTATTAATAACCCACAAATCAACAAACACGAACTTCTATCTCACACTTCAAAGCTTTGCGATAGGATTATTTTTATTTTATTTGCAGAAGACAAAGCACTTTTAAAACCAAACACGATAAAAACCATCGAAGAAGACTTTAAAAACCAAAAATATACAAATTTCAGCCTTTATGAAATGTATAAATTTTACTTTAATGCTATAAATAAAGGTGATGAAAAACTTGGCATTAAGGCCTATAACGGCGGACTTTTTGCAAGCGATGAAGCACTTGATAATTTATTAATTGATGATGATGCACTAAACGCATCAAAACTAAGCCAATATGACTTTGCAAGTGAAATAAGTGTAAATATTTTAGGTCATATTTTTGAGCAAAGCCTAAATGACTTAGAAGAGATCACTGCAAACATTCACGGAGGTAGTTTTGATAAAACCAAATCCCAAAGAAAAAAAGATGGCATTTTTTACACTCCTGAGTTTATTACTAAATTTATCGTTTCTAAAACCTTAGGTGAGATTTGCAAGCCTAAAAGAGAAATTTTAGAAAACCTACCACTTCCTAAAAATCAAAAAAAACTAACTAAAAAAGAGTTAGAAAACCTAAAAATTATTTATGATTATAAAGATTTTTTACTAAATTTAAAGATTTTAGATCCAGCTTGTGGAAGTGGAGCATTTTTAAACGAAGCGATGAATTTTTTAATAAATGAGCATAAATTTTGCGATGATTTAAGGCGTGAGTTTGATGGAGATGCGCTTGGGCTGTTTGATATAGAAACTACTATTTTAGAAAACAACCTTTATGGCGTTGATATAAACCAAGCAGCCACTGAAATAGCAAAACTTTCTTTATGGCTTCGCTCAGCCCAAGTTGGTAGAAAACTTACAAATTTAAGTAACAACATAAAAACCGCAAACTCGCTTTTAGATTTTCCATTTAAAGATATTAAATTCGACGCAGTTATTGGAAATCCACCTTATGTTAGGCAAGAACGCATAAAAGACCAAAAACCTTTTTTAGAAAAAATTTATGAAATTTATAATGGCACTGCTGATTTATATGCTTATTTTTATGAACTTGGTATAAAAAATTTAAGAGAAAGTGGATATTTAGGATTTATCTGTTCTAATAAATTCTTTCGTGCAAAATATGGTGAAAATTTGCGTGAGTTTTTACTAAAAAATACAAGCTTTAAAAATATAGTTGATTTTAACGAAATTAAAATTTTTGAAGATGCCACTGTTGATAGTGCTATAACTGTTTTTAAAAAAGAAATTAATCAAAATAATGAGTTTAAATTTAGCACAAATTTAGATGAAAAACCAAACTCTATCTTACAAAGCTCACTTGATAAAAAAACTTTTTCTTTTTTAAACAATACTGAAATTTCCATAAAGTCAAAACTTGAAAAAAAAGGAACTCCTCTTAAAAATTGGGATATACAAATTTATAGAGGAATTTTAACTGGATTAAATGAAGCTTTTATAATCGATACAAAAACCCGAGATGAGTTACTAAACAGCTGCCAAAATTTAGATGAAAAAGAAAAAACATCAAATTTAATAAAGCCGATTTTAAGAGGACGAGATATAAAAAGATATAGTTTTGAATGGGCGAATTTGTGGCTGATAAACACTCACAACGGATATGATGAGTTTAGTTTTATCGATATAAATGAATATCCAACTTTAAAAAACTATCTTGATAAATTTGAACCAAAACTTTCAAAACGAACCGATAAAGGAAAAACACTTTATAATCTTAGAAATTGTGCATATTTAGGCGAATTTGAAAAAGATAAAATAGTTTGGAGTGATATTGCAACTTCATCACAATTTAGTGTTGCTAAACAAGGAATTTATTGTGGAAATAGTGCATATATAATGACTCCTTTAAATTTATATCTTTTATTGGTTTTAAATTCTAAAATTTTAGAGTGGTATATGTTTCAAATTTCAATCAGTTTGGGAAGTGGCGTAAGATATACCAAACAATTTATAGAAAGACTCCCTATTCCACAAATTCCAGCTGATAAAATGAGTGAATTTGAAAATTTGGCAAATGAACTTTTAAATTTAAATGAAAATTTAAAAACTACAAAAAATGCTTTTTTAACTGAGTTAAAACTAGACAAACTACCAAAAACTCTTGAAAATTTTGAACTTTTAGAATTTGATGAGTTTATAGATGAATTTACAAAAGCTTTAAAACTTAAATTTAAAGATAAACTCGATGAGCGAAATTTCAAAAACCAGTGGGAGAGAATTTTTATGCATGATAAAAATGAAGTTTTAAATTTACAAAGCAAAATTTCAAAACTTGATAAAAATGCTGATGATTTAGTTTATAAACTTTTTGATTTAAGCGATGATGAGATTAAATTTATAGAAAATGAAATGAGATAAAAATGGAAATTTTAAAACTTGATAATATAGATAAATACTACGGCGATAACCACGCATTAAAAGGCATTAGTTTTGGTGTAAATAAGGGCGAAGTTGTTGTTATCTTAGGACCTTCTGGATGTGGCAAAAGCACAACTTTAAGATGTATTAATGGACTTGAAGCCATACAAGGTGGCTCAATGCAAATTTTAGGCACCAAAATAGATAAAAACTTTAATTCATGGCGAGAAATTCGTCAAAAAGTGGGAATGGTATTTCAAAGTTATGAACTTTTTAATCATCTAAATGTTATGCAAAATATCATTTTAGGACCACTAAAAGTTCAAAAAAGAACCAAAGATGATGCAATGGATGAAGCAAGGTTTTGGCTTGAAAAAGTAGGACTTAAAGATAAGGAAAATGCCTATCCAAGAGAGCTTTCAGGCGGACAAAAACAAAGAATTGCAATCGTTAGAAGTCTTTGCATGAACCCTGAAATTATGCTTTTTGATGAGGTTACAGCTGCACTTGATCCTGAGATTGTTAGAGAAGTTTTAGATGTTATGCTAAATTTGGCAAAAGAGGGAAGAACTATGCTTATCGTAACACACGAAATGGCTTTTGCAAGAGCGGTAGCAGATAAAATTATCTTTATGGATAAAGGTGAAATTGTTGAAATTTCAACACCAGAGGAGTTTTTTGTAAATCCAAAAACCGATCGCGCAAAGAAATTTTTAAATATGTTTGAGTTTAAAAAATAAATGGCAAAAAAATGGTAGAAAATTTAAAAATCAACGCTTATTCTTATGTTTTATTTTTTGCCGCAGCTGAAATTTTAAGGTTTTTTAGATATCTTGGCTTATTTGAGTTTTTAGATAATTCTTACACAATACTTACAATGCAAATCTCTGGTTTTGTTTTTATGTATAAAACTCTAAAATCATTCAGCTTTTTAAAAAACAATCTTATAAGAAATTTGAAAATTCTTATTTTTCTATACATCGCCTTTTCCATTATTGCAGCGATGGTTTTTATATCAGAACAACCAAACATTTGGCTTTATGTTATTGTTATAATCTTGCCTTTTTTAGGTTTTTTTGTTTTTTATAAAATTTATGATGAAATTTCAAAAATAAGCTCTGTTTTAGACTTTAAATACTTCTCCGTTTTTTACGCCATAATATCATTAACTGCCATCTTTATGGATAAAAACTACATTTTATTTATAATCTTAAAGGCAATTTTATTTTTATATCTTATTTTTGCGTGGAATAAATTTTTTAAAACAAAACTACAAATTTAAAAGGTTGTCTTTTGGAAATTTATTAGAATTTTCACTATTTATTAGAAAATTCTCATCTATTTTAAAAATAAAAGCCTCGCTTTTATACTCTTTAAATGAAATTATTTTGTCTTTTATTTTTTGAGGTGGGAGTTTTATGGTATAGTTAAGATTTCCAGTTAAAAAAGCCTCATTTTGCATAGAAAATATATTTAAATTTTGCTTATGACTTACCTCATCGTCAAGTATAGTTTTATTAATCAATTTTCCATTTTTGTTAAAATAAATTACAAATAGTGTATTTCTATCGCCATTTTTTGACATAGTAGCAGTTATAAAACCATCTTTAAATTTAGCTAAATGGCTTGAAAATATGAAATCTTCAAATAACTTATTTTGTAATTTTGTATTTTTTAATAAATAAAGCTTATCGTTATTTGACGCCAAAATAAATAAATCACTATCTATTTTCATCGCATCTTCAAAGCTATAATTAATATTTTGCTCGCTTCTAACATTACCATCAAAGTTCATTTCAAGTAAATTTTTATAATTAAGCACTATTAAAAAACTATTTTTTGTAAGCTTTTTTAAATACGAAATTTCATTTTTTATTATGCGATTTTGTCTTGGGGAGTCTGAGTTTGCATAGTAAGTATAAACCGTCTCAAAATTATCCTTTTTTGTAACTTTCTTATCCCAAATTATTTTTCCATTTTGCGATATTTTATAAAGCCTATTTTTCTTATCAGTTGCTATCAAAAAATCATCATAACAGATAGCTTTGTCAAAATTTTCAAATTTTTTAATCTTTTTATAAGTTTTTCTATCTATTAAAAACGCCTCGTTATCTCCACCTAAAATTAAAAAATCACTCATCAAGCACCCATAAGAACGCCCATGACTTCTAAAATTAAACTGATGAATTTCTAATCCATTTTTATCTAACAAAGTAGCATAACCTTTATTTTCTTTTTCACCAACAAACAAATAATTATTATTTATTTTAGAAATTTGATATATGTAGTCAAACCCATTTTTTGAAAACTCCCTATTCCAGACTGCAGTTTTATTTTCAAATTTTTGTTTATAGATAAATTCGCTATTATTTTCATCAACAAAAGTTGTATTTTTACTAAAATCTTGCTTATTTTGAAAATTTGCTATTTTTTTTACTAAAAAAGGTGTAACAATTAAAATTAAAATTATAAAAAATATAAATTTATTTTTGAATTTTTTCATATCGTGCCTATAAAAGCATCAAAACCAGCATCTATTTTAAAAATAATTTCATCATTTAAGATAACTCCATCAACAACTCTTGCCTCTGGCATAAAATAACTTTTTATAACCAAAAAATCACTATTTAACAAATCAAGTCCTGGCACCAAAACATCATCTTTTCCATCTTTGTTTCTATTAGCCAAAATCAGTCCTCTGCTTAAATGAAAATTATAAACTCTAGCATTTGTAACATATTCATCCAAAAATAAAGGCTTTAAAGGATTGCTTAAATCATATTTATTAATACCATCAAGACTATTTTCAAACAAAGTTTTTTTATCCTGTGAAATTTTTAAAGATATTGGTGTATTTATTTTATCTTTAGCAACTGAAATTTCTTTTATTTTGTCTGGATTTTTAATATCTAAAATATGAAGCCCACAAAAATCACTCATATAAGCAGTATTTTTATCAAAAACTAAAATATCGCCTTTTTCAATAAAATTGTAACTTTGGCAAGTTTTAAACTCTCCTATTTTTTCCATACTTTTTAAATTTAAACTAAAAAGTCCATCTTTATGCTTTAAAAATGCAATATCATCAAGTAAAGTTATTTTTGAGATGAATTTTTCACTAAATTTTCCAACAATTTCATAAGTTTTTGCATTAAATTTTAAAACCCCTAAATTTGGGCTTACAAGATACAAAAATTTACCATCTTTACTTTCTTTCATGTCTGTATCTTCAACGCTATATTTTGCCTTTGGATAATAATAAATTTTTTCTATTTTTAAATTACTTAGTTTAGAGATGTCAACAACAGCAAAACCGTCTCTATCATGCCCCAAAGCAAAAAGCTTTGTTTTATCGTGTGAAATAATCATTTTACGCACTTCAAAAGGAATTTTTACACTTGATTTAAAATCTTTTCTATAAATATACTCATCGCTTCCATCAAAATTTATCTCTTTTTTCTCAACCTTAACTACCTTTTCTTGGTTCTTGTCATATTTAAAAACCATAAAAATAAGTGGAGTTATCACAATTATTAAAAAAACTAAAAAAAGAATTTTATTTTTAAAGCTTTTATTTTGATTTTTCATTTTTTAATCTTCTATTTTAAACTTTTCTTTTAGCTCGTTTTCTTTTTCTTGTTTTTGTATTTTTTCTTCAAAATTCGCTGTTAAGTCTTCAAAAGCTTTGATCTCACTTTTAAGTTTTTTTAAGCTTTCTTCTTTTGATAAATTTATTATATTTATAGCTTCTTTTATATTTTCAAATGAAGTTTTTAAAACTTCCAAATCAAGCGTTGAAGCCCCTGAAATTTGGCTTATTGTTGCACTTTGGTCTTTTATGGCGTTTGAGTTTTGTAAAATAAGTTCGTTTGTAAAATTTTTAGTTTGATTTACAACATTAATTACATTTTTTTGATTTTCCAAACAAACCGCCATAGAAACGCCTATTTCAATTGCCCTTTTAGTTACAACTTTAATGTTTGTTATATTTTCAATTAATTCTTCATTGGTATTTACTAAAATATTAGTTGAAAAAATTCCTTGCCTTGTAACCGCTAAAATTTCATAAATACTTCTTAATTTTTTACTTAAATTTAAAACTATACTTTTTTCATAAAATTCTTTTTCATCACCTTGTAAATTTGATAAATTTTGTTCTATGCATTCAAGCAGTGTTTGAAACATTATACTTTTTCTTTGAAGCGAAATAGCTACTTTTTTATAATTTTTTTTATCATTTATAAGCGTGATATTATCTTCTTTTAAGAGTTTTTGAGCATTTTCTAAATTTAAAATAATATTATCAATATTTTCTTTAATACTTTTAAATTTGTTTAGATATCTATTAATTGGCTTTGTTATAAAAGGTAAAAATGATAAAAATTTATTTTCTTTAAAATTATAATTATTAGGATTTATTTTTTCAAACTCATTATTTAAATTTAAAATTTCCCTGCTTATGGAGTTTGTTTTATTATCTTCTATTTTTTCAAAATCAAGCAAGCTTTTTGAAAGAAGCACAGATGAGCTTTCAAGCTTATTTATCTCATCATTAGTTATGATATTTAAAATTTCTTTTATCTCATCTTCACTTTTGTTTGTCAATTTTTTTAAAAGCTCAACTGTTTTATTAGAAATTTCATCTTTAAGTTTTTTACTAATTTCGTCTTTAAAAATCAAATTTTCAGTGTTAATTTCTCTGTTTTGAAGCAAAGCTACTAGGTCATTCATTTTTATTCCTTATATATTTTTTAACAAATCTATTGTATTTTTTAACTCAAATTCTAGCAAAATAACCTCTTTATCATTTAAATTTTTACTTCCAAGTTCAAAAATATATTCATCTAAAATATTTAACAAAGAATTGTTTTGCTCTTTTATTTTACTAAATTTTGATTTTAGAAATTTAGTTTTTTCTAAATTTGAAGTTGATGATATTGCTTTTTTTATCATTTTTTCTTCTTTTAAATTTTCTATATAAACGCTTAAGGTTTGATTTATAACTTTTAAAATTTTAAAAGTTAATAGGCTTTTTTTATGAAAATGTCTATTAACAAAAATTTTTATAGTTTCTATTTTTTCAAAAATATTTTTGTCTTTTTTTAACGAGTACTCATCTATAATAACATTTTTTAAAAAATCAAATTTTTCTTTTTCATACTCTAAAATATAAATTTCTTTTTTTTTATAAAAACTAAAATAAAAAGCTAAAAACCAAAAAAATAAAAAAATAGCCAAAACAAAAAATAAATCATTTAAAAAATCGTTTGATATATCAAACATAACAAAACCCAAAAAATAGCTATAAATAAGCAAAAAAATTAGTAAAAATGTATAAAAGAAAATTGGGTTTTTCCTTAGAAAATATAAAACTATATCAAACATATCACTCCTAATAAATTTTAAATGAAATTATAGCAAAAATTAGCTTTACTTTAATAATACTTTTACTAAATAAATATTATAATATGCTAATTTTTTAAAAAGGATATGAAATGAAGCATATTTTTAAGCTTTTTTTACTAATATCTTTTGTTCTAAATTTCGCTTTAGCAAAAGATGTTTTAGTTGTTGGGATCGAAAACGAATCGAGCCGTTTAAATCCTTTATATGATGAGGATCACGATCCAGCTTTAAGCCTACTTTTTTCAGGTCTTACAAAACACGATGAAAATACAAAAGTAACTCCTGATCTTGCGAAAAGTTGGGAAGTAAGCAAAGATGGACTAACTTATACATTTGATTTAAGAGATGATGCTTACTGGCATGATGGAGTTAAATTTACCGCCCAAGATGTTAAATTTACAATAGAAAGTGCAAAAGATAAAAAACTAAATGCACCTGCTATTGCAAACTATGAAATGGTAAAAGATGTTGAGATTTTGGGTGATTATAAGATAAAAGTTACACTTGATACACCTTTTCCACCATTTTTAGATGCGCTAAGCTTTGGTGTGCTTCCTAAACACTTACTAGAAGGCAAAGATATAGCAACTTATCAATTTAACGATAATCCTATCGGAACAGGACCTTATAAATTTGTAAATTGGAAAAAAGGTGAGAGTATAGAATTTGTAGCAAATGAAAAATTTTATAAAAGCACTCCAAAAATTAAAAAAGTATTTTTAAAAGTAGTTCCTGATGCAAATGTTAGATTAATGCAACTTAAAAGCGGTGAGCTTGATGCGGGATTGATTGATTTTAGCGGTGTCCAAATGGCTAAAAATAGCAAAAATTTAAATATCTTAAAGTTTAAAAGTGCTGATTATAGAGCTTTGATGTTTAACTATAATAATGAAATTTTAAAAGATAGAGATGTTAGAGTTGCGCTAAATTATTTTATAGATAAAAATGATATGGTAAAAACTTTGCTTCACACTCACGGAAGCGTAGCAAACAACCCAATCCAAAACTACATACAAAGCGATAAAGTTTATGAATTTAACCCTAAAAAAGGTGATGAAATTTTAACAAAAGCTGGTTGGAAAAAGAACAAAAAAGGCATTTATGAAAAAGATGGCAAAACTTTAAGTTTTGAAATTTACAGCTTTAACTCAGATCCTTTAAGAGTTGCTATGTCAAAAGTTATAAGCTCTGAGTTAAATAAATACGGCGTTGATGCAAAAGCTTTTGCAAAGCCAAAAACTGCATTTAAAATAAGCAAAGTTGATAGCTTTTTAATTGGCTGGGGAAGTCCGTTTGATCCTGACTTTCACACATATAGAATTTTTGGAGGCTTTGCAGACAGTGATATAAATGAAAACGGCTGGAACTATAGTCACTACAAAGATGCAAAAGTAGATGAAGCTCTTAAAAAAGCAAGAAGCACTGGGGATTTAGAAGAAAGAAAAGCTTATTATAAGGAGTTTTTAGATGCGCTTTATGAAAATCCTCCTTATATTTTTATCGCATATCTAGACTACAATCTAGCATATAATAAAAATTTAACTGGCATAAAAACACAAATTTTAGGTCACCATGGTGCAGGATTTTTATGGAATTTAGAAGAGTGGAACTTTAAAAATTGATAAGTTTAATCTTAAAAAAAGCAGCCTATAGCATTGGGCTGCTTTTTGTTTTATCATTTTTAGTTTTTTCACTGCTTTATTTTTTACCAGGCGATGTAACAAGTGCGATGTTTTCACGTCCTGAAGCTATGTCGCAAGCTATGAAAAATCAAATTTTAGCAAATTTAGGGCTAGATAAAAGTCTTATTACGCAGTATGTTTCTTGGCTTAAAAATGCTTTAAATTTAAACTTTGGAAAAAGTTTTGTAAGTGGTGAAGATATCTATGAAATGTTTAAAACAAGGCTTGTTAATAGCACTGTTTTATTAATTTTTGCGTCATTTTTTATATTTGTATTTTCGCTTATTTTAGGACTAATAAGCGCTGTTTTTAAAAATAAATTTATTGATACTTTTATAAATTTAACAACTTTTTCTTTAATGTGTATGCCAAATTTTTGGTTAGGTCTAATATTTATCTATGTTTTTAGTATAGCTTTAGGTCTTCTTCCAAGCTCAGGAGCTAATTATCTTGGTGTTAGTGGAATTAGCCTAAAACATGTTATTTTACCTATTTTTGCGATTGTTTTACCACATCTTGCTACAAGTGTTAAATTTATAAGAGATATTATAATCTCAAACCTAAACACAGATTTTATCCAAACTCTTTATGCAAGAGGGATAAAAAATATTCAAATTTACCGTCTTGCACTGTTTAGCTCAATGAGTGATATTGTGCGATATTTTGGGACTATGATAGGTGGTGTTTTTGCAGGAAGTTATGTCATAGAAAGTGTGTTTTCATATCCTGGCATTGGAGAGTTAGCACTTAAATCAATAATAGCAAAAGACTATCCTGTAGTACTCGCAGCTATTTTACTAAGTGCTATTTTTGTAATTTTGGCAAATTTAGCGGCTGAAATTATAGCAATTTTAATTGATAAGAGAAACTATGCGAAATAAAATCATACTCTTTATTACTATAATTTTAGTAATTTTAGCTGTTTTTTCAAGCTTTATAGCACCTTTTAATCCAAATTTAAGTGATTTTTCTAACACAAATTTAGCGCCTAATTCAACTCATTTTTTTGGAAGTGATTTTTTAGGGCGAGATATTTTCTCAAGAACACTTTATGGGCTTAAAAACTCACTTATAATAGGAACAATTGCCGGATTTATCGCAACAATAATTGCATTTTTATACGCTTCACTTAGTCTTATAAAACCTTTACAAAATAGCTTACAAAGCGGAATTGATGCGTTTTTAAGCATACCAAATATTTTATTTATTCTAACTTTTGCCTCAATTACTGGCGGTGGGATTATAAGTATAATTTTAGTAATTTCACTTTTTTCATGGATGAGTTCAGCAAAAGTTTTTATAGGTCGCATAAACTTACTTTACCAATCACCATTTATAATCCAATCAATGAGCCTTGGAGCTAGTAAATTTAAGGTTTTATTTTATGAAGTATTGCCAAATTTAAAGGGACTTTTCTTATCGCTTTTTGCCATAAACTCAGCTCATGCGATTTCACACGAAGCCACACTTAGTTTTTTTGGAATGGCTGGGGATTTGAATATGATAAGTTTGGGACTAATGATAAATGAAAGCACAAATGCTCTTTTTATGGGGGCTTGGTGGGTTGCATTCTTTCCTGGATTTATGCTATTTTTACTAATTTTTTGCATAGTTTCCATAACGCCAGATGATAAAGGCATAAAGATATGATTGAAATTTCAAATTTAAATCTTTTTTATAAAAAAGTGCAAATTTTAAAAAATATTGATTTTACAATGAAAAAAAATGGCTGTGTTTGTATAATGGGCGAAAGTGGAGCTGGAAAGTCAATGTTTGCAAAAAGTTTTATTAAGCTTTTTGATGATGAATTTAAGCTAAGTGCAGATAAATTTAGTGTTTTTCAAAATGATATTTTATCTTTAGATGGCGAAAAACTAAGAGAGTTTAGAAGTAAAATTTGCGCTCTTGTTTTTCAAAACGCAAAGGCAAGTTTTCATCCACTTTTAAATGTTGGAGATAATTTTTTTCTATATCTTAAAGACCGCATAAGTGAGCCCAAAAAAGAGGCTTTTGAAGTTCTTGAAAAGCTTTTATTTGATGATTTAAATTTGCTTTGGCATAAATTTCCGTATGAATTAAGTGGCGGTGAGGCAAGTAGAGTGCAAATTGCAATAGCACTTTGTCTAAAACCAAAAGTTTTGATTTGTGATGAGATAACAGCAAGCCTTGATGCACAAAATCAAAAAAGCATAGTAAAAATCATAAACTCTCTTAAAGATGAACTTCAAATTTTATTTATAACTCATCAAAAAAATGTGGCAAATGCAGTGGCAGATGAGTTTTATACGATGCAAAATGGAGTTTTAAAAAATGCTTGAAGTTAAAAATGTTGATAAATTTTATGATTTTAAAGAGCACATAAACAAAAAAACAGAAAAAATTCAAGTCTTATATGATATAAATTTCAGCCTTGAAAATGGAGATAATCTAGCAATTTTAGGCGTTAGTGGAAGTGGAAAAAGCACATTAGCAAATTTGTTAAGTGCAGTAGAAAAGCCAACAAATGGCGAAATTTTACTAAATGGAGAAAACAAGAATCTAAATAAAAAAATTTCACTTATCATGCAAACTCAAAAACTTTGCCTAAATCCGACACTAAGGATAAAAACAGGTATAAATTTACTAAAAAAATACTTGCATTTAAAATTTAGTGATAACGATGTAAAAAATTTATTTGAAACTTTAAATTTAAATCAAGAAATATTACAAAAATTTCCTCACGAAATTAGCGGTGGCGAGGCAAGTAGAATAGGCATTTTAAAAGCTCTTTTAATTAAACCTGATATTTTAATTTGTGATGAAATAACCGCTGGACTTGATGAGGAAAACAAAAACTCAGTCTTAAATGTTTTAAAAAAATTAAAACAAAGCATTATTTTTATAACTCACGATTTAGAAGCTGCAAAAGAAATTTCAAAAAATGTCCTTATTTTAGAAAAAGGAAAGGTGATATTTTTTGGCAAATTTAGCGACCTTCAAAATAGTGAAATTTTGGATAAATTTAGCCAAGATTAAAAAATTTTAAAGCTGTAATAAGTCAAAAAAGATAGAATGAAACTAAATTTTAACACTAGGAGAATAGATGAAAAATTTAATCTTTACAGCTCTTATTGGAGTTGTTTTTTTGTGTGGATGTGCAAGTGAGAGCCAAAGAGCAATAAGCGTTCCAAAAGTTGCCATCGCAAATACAAATTATAGCGGCCAAAAAGTTTCTGTTTCTATAGGCAGATTTTCAAACCAAAGCTCTTATAATAATGGAGTTTTTAGTGATGGTGAAGATAGACTTGGCAACCAAGCTCAAACTATCCTAATAACTAGCTTGCAACAAACTGGTAGATTTTCAGTTTTGGATAGAACAAATTTAAGAGCGATGAAAGAAGAGAGCGCAATTAGTAAAAAAGCTCAAAACTTAAAAGGCGCAAGATATGTAATAACAGGCGATGTTGTTGAGTTTGGCAGAAAAACTCATGGCGATCATCAGCTATTTGGGATTTTGGGTAGAGGAAAAACACAAGTTGCCTACTCAAAAGTAAATCTAAATGTCGTTGATGTAAGCACTTCAGAAGTTGTTTTTTCAGCTCAAGGCGCAGGAGAGTTTGAACTATCAAATAGAGAAGTTATCGGCTTTGGCGGAACTGCTGGATATGACTCAACACTAAATGGAAAAGTTTTAAGTCTGTCAATTAATGAAGCTGTAAATAACCTTGCAAGTGCGATAGATAGTGGCGAGTGGAAAATAAAATAATGAAAAAATATATTTTTCTTGTTTTGATGGCTGTCTTTTTTGTAGGTTGTGCAACAAAAAATCAAAGCATTTATTACTGGGATGGAACTTATGCAAAGTCTGTTTATGAATACACAAAGCAAGATGGTGATATCAACGAACAAATTGAAAATTTAGAAAAATTGATTCAAAAATCATATGAAAAAAATAAACCTATTGCACCAGGAGTTTATGCCCATCTTGGGCTTTTATACTCAAATTTGGGAAATTACGGTAAGTTTATTAGCTACCTTGATAAAGAAGCACAGCTTTATCCTGAGTCAAAAACTTACATCGAGTTTTTGAAAAAAATCAAACAAAGGTAAAAAAGATGAAAAATAGCATTTTTATAACTTTGATATTATCTTTTATTTTTGTAGGTTGTGCTAAAAAGCCTGAAATTTATGACTACTCGGCATTTTTGGAGTCAAAACCAAAATCAATCTTGGTTGTAATGCCAACAAATGAATCAATTGATATAAAAGCTTCTCCTGCTATGCTTGCAAATGCAACTATGCCTTTGGCTGAAGCTGGGTATTATGTATTTCCTGTGGCTTTAGTAAATGACACTTTTAAATTTAATGGTGTTTATGATGCAAATGATATCAAAAACATTCCTTTAAGCAAGCTTCAAGAGATCTTTGGCGCTGATAGTGTGCTTTATATAAATATTACAAAATACGGCACAAGCTATGCCATTTTAAATAGCCAAACCACAGTTGAAGCAGATGTAAAATTGGTTGATTTAAAAACTGGAAAAACTCTTTGGGATAAAAAAACATTAGTAAGTAATAATTCAGCTAATTCAAATCAAGGACTTATTGGAATGCTTATAACTGCGGCAATTGACCAAATAGCAAATACAATAGCTGATAGTGGATATGATATGTCAGTAATTGCTTCAAATTCAGTTTTTGCAACTGATTGTCATGACTGCATACTAAAAGGACCTCGCTCACCAAGTTATGGGCAAGATAAACAGCTAACTCAAAATTAAAACCATAGTGGTAAATTTCTAAAAATTTACCACTATTTTTATTAAAAATTAAAAATTTTATTTATAATTTATAAAATATTTAATCTATAATCAAATACTATCATAAATTTTTTAAAGGAGATAATATGAAATTTTTTAAACTATTTTTAGGTATATTTTTTGCCTTAAATTTAGTAAATGCGGCTTCGCTTGATGAGATAAAAGAGCGTGGAAGCATCAAAATAGGTGTTTTTGGTGATAAGCCTCCATTTGGATATATTGATGAAAATGGTAAAAATCAAGGCTTTGATGTAGCTTTAGCAAAAGAGATGTCAAAAGCACTTTTTGGTGATGAAAACAAAGTAGAATATACAATTGTTGAGGCTGCAAGCAGGGTTGATTTTTTAAGAGCTAATAAAGTTGATGTAATTTTAGCAAATTTTACTCAAACAAAAGATAGAGCAAGAGTTGTTGACTTTGCAAAGCCATATATGAAAGTAAGTATCGGTGTTGTTAGTAAAAATGGCGATATAAAAAGCGTTGATGATTTAAAAGGAAAAACTTTACTTTTAAACAAAGGAACAACTGCGGATATTTATTTTACAAAAAATTATAAAGATTTAAAAACTATGAAATTTGATCAAAATACTGAAACTTTTGCAGCCTTGCTTGATGGTCGTGGAGAAGCTTTAGCTCACGATAATACACTTTTATTTGCATGGGTTAAAAGCAATCCTGAGTTTAAAGTAGGCATCGAAAGCATTGGCGATCATGATGTTATAGCTCCAGCTGTGAAAAAAGGAAATAAAGAGTTATTAAAATGGATAAATGAACTCATTACAAAACTAAATAGTGAGAAATTCTTTCATAAGGCTTATGATGAAACTATAAAGCCTATTTATGGTGATAGTATAAATCCAGCCTCTGTTTTGGTTGAAGAGTAAAACTTAACCCCTTATTTAAGGGGTTAAACAAAAACATTAAGCAAACATCGGTAAGAATAAAAATAATTTAATAGTTAAAGCGTTTGCAATATCTACAAAAAATCCGCCCATTATAGGAACTACAATAAATGCAATTCTTGATGGTCCAAAGTTGTAAGTTACTGCTTGAAGATTTGCCACTGCTGTTGGGGTTGCACCCATACCAAAACCACAATGTCCAGCAACTAAACAAGCCGCATCATAATCTCTTCCACAAATTCCAAATGTCACATATCTAACATAAATTGCTATAACAACGGTTTGAATAGCAAGTAAAACAATTAAAGGAACAGCAAGTTTTGTAAGCTCAACTAAATTTAAAGTCATTATTGCCATTGCTAGAAATAAGCCTAAACTAACATTTCCTATAACGCCTATTTCTCTATCAAAAACTTGATGAATATTTGCATAACTTAGTGTATTTCTTATAACAATACCAGAAAACAAACACCAAACAAAAGTAGGTAAAGTTATAACAGAGCCTTTTGTAAGAGCAGAAATTGTAGTTCCTATAAACATAGCAAGAGCAAAAAGTCCAAGACTTTGGACAAATGATCCAGCGGTTATAAGTCTTTCAACTTGTGGCTCTGCAAAAACTTCATCGCTAGTATCATGCTCAACCTCAACTTCGTTTGATTTAAGATTGTATTTTCTTATAATGCTTTGTGCTATTGGCCCACCTAAAAGACCACCTGCAATAAGTCCATAAGTAGCACTTGCCATAGCAACTTCTTTTGCAGCTATAAAATTATATGGAGCATTGCTAAACACGTCTCCCCACGCAGCACCTGTTCCATGTCCTCCACTTAGAGTAATAGATCCAGCAAGAAGTCCTAGCAAAGGATTTTCTCCCATCATTGTCATAACACTTACACCAATGATATTTTGCACGAATAAAAACAGACAAACTGAAATTCCAAATAAAACTAAAAGTTTTCCACCTTTTTTTAAACTTGCAATATCAGCACCAAGACCAACAGAGGTAAAGAACATAAGCATAAGTGGGTCTTTAATGCTTTCTTGAAAGCCAATTTTTACATTAAATAAAATTTGAGTTAAAAACAAAACGATAGCTACAATAAGACCACCAGTTACTGGAATAGGAATACTATACTTATCTAAAAATTTAATATTTTTAGTGATTCTAGCTCCTATATAAAGCACTGCACAAACAGATATCAAAGTAGCATAAAAGTCCAAATTTACGCGGTAGAAAATATCACTACCAGCTATTTTTTTAATAATTTCTAAAAAAGCAAAATTTGCTTTAAAAACACCATCTGAAATTTGAGTAAATTCCATACAAATCCTTTTTGTTAAGATTTATGAAATTTAGCATATTTTTCTTTATTTGAAGCTTTATTTTTTATATAAATTTGCAAATTTATTGCAAATTGCATAAATTCTGTATAAATTTAGTAAATATGCTTGATTTGGTTTTAAATTATAAAATATTTTAAATATGATAAAATGCCATATTTTCTATCAAAAAATGCAAATTTAATCATAATAAATAACTTAGTTATAATATAAAAAATTTACACATTTAGCACTTATTGACAGTATTGGTATTTTTATTTTAAAAAATATATTTGCATTAATTTTACATAAGTTTTGCAAGTAAATTTTTAGCGTGTTCTGAAAATTTATACCCTTTAATATGCTCTTTTCCAAACTCGACAAAAAGCCCATGATACGCACAATATAGCTCATTTAAACTTTTAAAATCATACTTTTTACTAAGCATATCAAAATCCACTCCACAAAGCCATTCTTGAGCTTCAAGATAACTTTCAAACTCATAGTTTAAAAAATTAAGTATTTTTATCGTGTAGTTATCAACAACCATCTCATCACGCTCGCACGCGTAGCATAAAATCGCACTGCAACTCTCAGCTCCAATGCCTTTTTGAGAAATTAACCACTCCATATCAACACTGTCTTTAAAATTTTCAAAGTCGCCAAATTCCAAACTAATAGCACTTAATAAATTTTTAAGTCTTTTGGTTTTTACATTATTAAAACCACTTGGTTTTATCAAATTTGCCAAAGTTTCATCATCTAAACTTAAAATTCCTTCTATACTCAAAACGCCCTTATTTTTTAAGTTTGAAAGTGAGCTTTCAACATTTTGCCACTTTGTATTTTGGGTTAAAACTGCTCCAACTACTACTTCAAAAGTACCATAATTAGGCCACCAAAAGTGATTTTTCAAATTTATTTCATTATATAAAAGTTCAAACAACTCATTACTACTCATCTAATCTCACTTTTATCATTTTTAAACTCATCTTTAAAAGCTAAATAAAACTGTTTTGCAACTCTGCCACTTCTACTTGCTCTAAGCATTGCAAATTGCTTGGCTTTTAAATGAAGTTCGCTAATATCGCCTTTAAAGCCCTTAAAATAACTATCAACTATGTCTAGATACTCGCTAAATCCACCCTCATAAAAGCTTATTTGAAGTCCAAATCTTTGAGCCAATGAGAGCCTTTCATTAACAGCTTCTTTTTCATGAATTTCATTACTCATCTTTTCATTTACTAAGTGTCTTCGATTTGAAGTGGCATAAATTAAGACATTTTTTGGCGGAAGTTCAATACTTCCTTCTAATACAGGTTTTAAAAACTTATAGCTAAAATCACCATCTTCAAAACTCAAATCATCAATGTATATTATAAATTTATACTCATTAATTTCTCTAATTTCATCTAAAACATCTATCAAGCTTTCTAAATCATGCTTTGAAATTTCAATCACTCTTAAGCTCTGATTAAAAAACATAGTAAAAACAGCCTTGCAAAGACTGCTTTTTCCACAACCCATATCTCCCCATAAAAGCGCGTGGTTTGCACCTTTGTTATCTAAAAAATTTTTAGTATTTTTTATAATTTCATCTTTTTGCCTATCAAGCCCAACAAGCAAATCAATATCTACAAAATCTATATCGCTAACTTTTTTTAAAGCGTTTTTGCTCTTTCTAAAAATAGCGGCTTTGGTTGTTTTCCAATCTATATTTTTTGAAATTTTAAAATTTTCATTGTCCAAATTTGAATTATCAAAGCTTTTCATAACCTGTACCTTTTAAAATCTCAGTTAAAATTTGAATTAAATCATCTTTTGTTATCTCATTTTTATCTATTTTCACAGAAGCATTTTCCATTTTTGTATAAAAATCTTGTATTAAAAGCTCATTATTTGCAATATCGCTTTTATTTATAAGCATAAAGGCCATTCCAGCGTAAATTGCAACTGCTTTATTGCCACTATAAAATGGATGAAATTTTATAATAGAATAAATCAAATGGGCCAATTTATCATAAAAAGTTAAATAATATTCATTATTTGTTATGTGTTCAAGTGCGGCTTCTAGGTAGTTTGCTTGAGTTTTATTATAGCCTTTTAAACCATTAATCTCATCCATTATATCATCGTGCAAACTTATAACTTGCTTCATATCTAAATAATTCATTTAATCTAGCCTTTTAAAAATTTCTAAATTTTTGGGATTTTGCAAAGTTTTTCTCATAAAAGCTCTTAATTCTTCAAATTTATTTTCGCTAAATTTATGCTTATCAAGCCAATCTAAATAAAGCTTTTTAACTTTTTCAACCATTTCTAGGTCAAAAGAACTTAGTGAGTTTAAAAAATCCTCATCATTTAAGGCATAATTTATACGCATTTTATCTCCTTAAAATTATTTAGTTTTATCAAGTTTTCGCAAATATATTAAAATTGCCTCCAAGATATCATCATCATCTTTACTATTTGATTTTATAACAACTTTTGAATCATCAAGTTTTGTTAAAGTTATATTCATCTCATAGTTTGAAATTTGCTTAAAACCATGTTTTATAGCTAAAATTTTTATTATCATAAGCCAAAAAAACTGCTTAGAAAACTCATCTATTTTACCAAATCTATCCTCAACCTCAGCTTTTATATCATAAATTTCACTCTCATCTTGAGCCTTACTTAATCTTTTATATAAATCAAGTCTTAATCTATCTTCTTTTATAAACTCTGAGTTTAAAAAAGCATTTATACTAAGCTTTATATCAACATTTGTAAGTGTGTTTGATTTTTTATTTAAAAGTGCGTTTATCTCATCTTCAAGCATTCTTAAATATAAACTATATCCAATAGCCTCAATATGCCCACTTTGAGCCTCTCCGACTAAATTTCCCCCACCTCTGATTTCTAAATCATGATAAGCTAAAACAGAACCACTTCCTAAAAATGAGTTACTCTCAAGTGCGACAAGGCGTTTTAACGAGTCTTTACTTAAAGCATTTTTATCTTCAATTAAAAAATAACAATACCCTTGTATACTGCTTCTTCCAACGCGTCCTCTAAGCTGGTGAAGATCTGCCATGCCAAATTTATTTGCATTATTTACTATCATTGTATTTGCATTTGGCATGTGGATGCCACTTTCTACGATACTTGTGCAAAGCATTAAATCATACTCTTTATTTATAAATTTTTCTATTTCACTTTCTGTTGTTTTTTGCTCAATTTTTGAGTGCAGAACTAAAATTTTTAAATTTGGCAAGAGTTCTAAAAGCTCATTTTTTACCTTGTTAATTGAAGCGATGTGATTATGCACATAAAAAATTTGCCCGCCTCTTCTAAGCTCTCTTAAAATCGCCTCTTTTATAATTTTTTCATCAAATTCTTTAACAATAGTCCTAACATCTAATCTATCATCTGGCGGAGTTAGTAAGGTGCTATAACTTTTAATGGAGCTTAATGCCATATTTAAACTTCTTGGAATCGGAGTTGCACTCATGCTTAAAAGATGGGAATTATTAGAAAGTTCTTTTAATTTTTCTTTTTGCTTTACTCCAAATTTATGCTCTTCATCTATGATTATAAGTCCTAAATTTGAAGCTTTTAAATTTAAAAGTGCGTGTGTTCCTATACAAATCAAAGGCTTTCCATCACTTAATGCCCTTTTCAAAGCATTTTTACTAGCAGTACTTGTAAATCTATCACACCTATAAACATCTATATTAAATCCATTAAATCTCTCTTTTAAGGTTTGATAATGCTGTGATGAAAGAAGCGTAGTTGGCACAAAAAACAGAACTTGAAAGCCGTTTTTAATAGTTAAAAATGAAGCATTCATTGCAACTTCAGTTTTTCCAAAACCAACATCTCCGCTTATTAGCCTATCCATAACTTTACCACTTTGAAAATCTTTTATAATATTATCAACCGCATTTTGTTGATCTTTTGTATAGACAAAACCGGCTTTACTTGTAAATTTTGAATACTCTTGTAAAATTAAAGGGTTATTTAAAGAGATAACTTTTCCTTTTATAAGTTCTCTTTTTGCAGCTAAAGCTATGATTTTAGAAGCTATTTCAAAAAGCTTAACTCTAACACGCTCTTTAATTTTTGCAAAACTTCCTTTTCCAAGCTTATCTAAAATAGCAGCGCCCGAGTCTGCGATATAGCGATCAATTAAATTTAAATTTTCAACAGGAAGCAAAAGCTTATCATCATTTTGATACAAGATAGAAACAAACTCTTTTGTAGCTCCCATAACAGTGATTTTTTCAAGTCCTGCAAATTTGCCTATTCCATGGTTTTCATGGACGACAAAATCGCCAATTTTAAGTTCATCAATTACAATACTTGCTTTTCTTGTTCTTTTTTTAGAGGCTTTTTTATTTAGAGAAATTATTATCTCATCTTTGCTTATCAAATTTAGGATTAAATCACTTTTTATAAGCTCTACATTATCACTATTTTTAAGGTCAAAACTCTCAAATATCGCCTGGCTTGAAGCTAGTATTTTAATATGTTTTTCTTTATGAAATTCCAAAAGTTCATTTGAAAAAGTAATATCTAGGTCTTTATAAATTTTAGCTTTTGGTAAAACTTCTAAATTTTTAGGTATATTTAAACTCTCAAACTCGCTTTCTTTAAAGTCTTTTATGCTAATAAAACTGAAATTTTCTAAATAATTTATAAAGCCATCAATTGCCCAAAATCCCAAAGAGTTCATATCATCAATCAAAGCATTGTTTTGCAAAGATTTGATCTTTTGACTCATCTTATCAAACTCATCTTTATTTAAATTCGCAATAAATGGCGAAATTTCTAAGCTTTCAAGTTCAAATTTATCACTTATTTGAGTGATTAGATCGAACTTTCTAATACTTTCAACCTCATCAATATCAAGTAAAATTCTAAAAGGATCATCACTATTTATAGGAAAAATATCGATAATCTCACCTCTAAAGCTAATCTCTCCTTGCATTTGAACAATATCTACAACCTCATATCCAAGTCTTGAAATTTCATCTTTAAATTCATTTTGTTCTATTTTATCACCAAAATTTATAAAAATTGATTTTAAGTGAGATTTTGCAGGAAGGGGATTTAAAATTGTTTTAATAGGCGTTATTATAACTTTTTTCTTTGCTTTGCTTTTATAAAAGCTATTAAGCTCTTTGCTTATGCCAATAAGTTCACCATAAAAAGATCTTAAATCATCACCTTTTACAGCTCTAAAATCAGGTAAAATAAAGCTTTCATACTCTGCAAATTTAGTAGCTTGAGAGCATTTGAATGCCTCTTTGTCATCTTCACATATCAAAATATCTTTGTGGTTGTTTAAAAAATACTCATAAACTTCACTTTGCATTTAAAACTCCGAAATAGCTCTTAAAATACCTTGCCAAGGAACTTTTCTCTCATCATAAAAAATATTATTAAATTTAATAAAACTAAGTGGATCAAGAGAGTGATCTAAAAATCTAACTTCATAGTGAAGATGTGGACCACTGCTAAGTCCTGTATTTCCACTATATCCTATAAGCTCACCTTTTCTTACCCACTGACCTACTTTGACAACATCTTTATCAAACATATGCGCATACCTTGTTTCAAAACCATAATTATGAGTTATGATAACTAAATATCCATATCCAGTATTTGATAGTGCGGCGTATTTTACAAAGCCATCAGCAGTGGCATAAATCGGTGTTTTAAGCTCAGCTCTTAAATCTATACCATGATGAAATCTTGAAATTTTATTTATAGGATGAACTCTTTGCCCATAGCTTGAAGTTATGCCTTTATTTGTGATTGGAAAGTTATTTGGGATTGATTTTATAAATTTGCCTTCTAAATTTTCAGCAACCAAAATATTTTTTGGTTTTTGCTCTTTTAAAGAGGTTTTACTTAAAGCAAGTGCAAGTTCTAAGTTATTTGGTTCTTCAGTTTGCTCACTATTTTTTTGAGAGTTTAACTCATTTTCTAAAATTTCATTTTGTGATCTTAAATTTATTAATTCATCTCTTACACCATTTTTTGAAAAAATTAAAAATGTAATTGTTAAAATTAAAACCAAAAAAATAGCAAAATTTAAAATAAGAATTAGCTTTAAATTTCTAAAAAAATTTGATGAGAACTCGTATTTTTTATTACCATTTTTATCAGTTATACTTATGTAAGTGTTCACAAAATTCCTCTACAAGCATAAATGATCCAAATAATAAATAATTTTCATCTTTTTTTAGACTTTGAAAATCAAGACATTTTATACCTAAATCATCACAGGTTTTTTTAATATATGGTGTGGCAAGCTCTCTATAGCTACTTTTATAATCATAAATTTGCACTTCCTTAATAATTGGTTTTAGGGTTTTTAATACGTTTTTATAATCTTTGTCTAAAAATGCATTATAAATAAGAGTAAATTTTTGATTCTTTAACTCTTTTAGTAAATTCTGTGCTGCAAGCTCATTATGACCAACATCAACTAATAAATTTTCATCAACCCTTTCAAGCCTGCCTTTTAAATTAAGTTTTTTTAGATTTTTTAAATCAGGATTTAAATTTAAAGCTTTTGCACCAGCTAATGCAAGAGTTAAATTTGAAATTTGAAAATTTGCAAGAGCGTACTTTTTGATATAGTTTTTAATTTCAGTTTTTTCAAGATTGGTTAAATTTTGGCTTGCAAAACTTAAATTTGAACCTTTTTGCAAAGCTATATCTTTGGCAATTTTAACTGATATTTCATTCATATCATCATTTAAAATAGCTGTTTTTGCCATGCTTATTAGCTTTGTATGGCTTATCTTTTCTATACTATTACCTAAAATTTCCATATGATCAAGTCCAATAGGTGTAAAAAGAGATAAGCTCTTATCAAAACAATTTGTAGCATCAAACTCAGCACCCATACCTGCTTCAAATACCCAATAATCACAATCTTTAAATAAAATTGCAGCCAATAATGTGGCATATTCAAAATAAGAAAGTGAGTTTTTAAACTCATCGCTTAATAGATTTTGTAGCTTATCATGAGCTTTGTTAAGCTCATCACCACTTACAATATCACCATTTTTATAAAATCTTTCATTAAATTTAAAAATATGCGGACTTGTATAATGTCCTACTTTTAAGCCAAGGCTTTCTATTAAAAGTGTTAAAAATCTACCGGTTGAGCCTTTACCATTTGTTCCAACTATATGGATAATTGGCTTTAAAATAATTTTGTCTTTTATGCTATTAAAAGCTCTTGGCATTCTTTCATAGTCTATTTTTTTATAAAAAATTGGTTTATTTTTAAGATATGTTTCTAAACTCATTTACTCTTTTTCAAACCTACTTTTGAATATTTTCTTTATTTTTATTTTTTAAGCCCTCTATTGATAAAGCCGCTATAAACTCATCAAAAGCTTGCAAAGAAGCATTTTGTATAGCGCTATATCTTTCTTGATCACTTATAACTGAGCTTGTATCTCTTACGCTTTTTAAAAGTTTTGTAACTCTAAAATCATGATCACCAGTTCCTGTTAAATTTACAACTCTTCCATCTTTTAGCTTAGTTTTAAAATTTAGACTTAAATTTGCTCTATAGCTTGTAACATAGCCGTATTGATCGTAAGTTAAGGCTGAAAAATAAAGAGAGTTTATAGAAACTTCTATATAGCTTTGAGCTACATTTCTTGGGGCTAATTTTTTATGCAGTCTATAAACAACACCTTCTCTAACAGCATCTTTTATAGCAACTGTATTTTGCGGATCTGTCTTACTCATAATAACATCTACAAAAATACTATCTCCTAAAATATCAAAAGTTATTTTAGAAACTGGCTTATATCCACATCCAACCATAAAAAATAAAGCTAAAAAAAGTGCTATTTTTTTCATTTTATCACCAAATTTACTAACTTTTCTTTTACATAAATTTCTTTTATAATGGTTTTATTTTCAAGCCATTTAGCGGCTTTTTCTTTGGCTAAGCTTATAATTTCATCTTGGCTTAGGTTTTTATCAACCTCTATTTCAGCTCTTCTTTTTCCATTTACTGTAACTGCTAAATTTAATGCATCTTTTACAAAAACTTCATCTAAAATTTCTATTTTAGAAAAATTCTTTCTATTAAATAGCTCGTCACTTAACTCATTTGCAATATGTGGCACAATAGGTTCAAGTAAATTTAAAATTATCCAAAACCCTTCGGTTAAAACATCTTGATTGTTTTGCGAATTTAAAGCATTTAGTGCTTCCATTGAGGCTGCTATTAGAGTATTAAAAGCAAAACTTTTTGTATAAACTTCATTTGCCCTGCTTAATGCTTCATAAACTTTCAATCTTGCATATTTTTCCTCTTTATTTAAAGAAGCGTGATTGATTTTTGGAATATCATTGGTTTTATAAACATTTATGCTTCTATCATAAAGTCTATTTAAAAACTTATAAGCTCCCTCAACAGCACTATCATTCCATTCAAGTTCTTTTGCAGGCGGAGCAGCAAATAAAATAAACATTCTTGCAGTATCGGCACCATATTTTTTGATTATTTCATCAGGATCAACTGTGTTTCCTTTACTTTTACTCATTTTAGCACCATCTTTTAAAACCATACCTTGTGTTAAAAGATTAGAAAATGGCTCACTATCTCTTAAATAACCCAAATCCCTTAAAGCTTTTTGAAAAAATCTTGCATATAAAAGGTGTAAAATCGCATGCTCAATTCCTCCGATATACTCATCTACATTCATCCAATAATTTACACTTTTTTCATCAAAAGCTGAGCTCTGCCAAGTTTTTTCATCGCTTGCAAATCTAGCAAAATACCAACTACTTTCAAAAAAAGTATCCAAAGTATCACTTTCTCTAACTGCTTCTTTATGGCATTTTGGACAACTACATCTTTTCCAAGTAGGATGTTTATCAAGTGGATTTCCCTCACCTGTTATTTTTATATCTTCTGGCAAGGTTACTGGTAAATTCTCCAAAGCTTCTGGAACAAGACCACAAGTTTTACAATGAATCATTGGAATTGGTGCGCCCCAATATCTTTGGCGACTAACTCCCCAATCACGAAGTTTAAAATTTTCAACCTTCTTGCCAATTCCTAAATTTTCAAATTTAGCTATAATTTTTTCTCTTGCGTCCTTGCTTTTTAGTCCTGTAAACTCATCAGAATTAACTAAAATTCCATCATCAATAAAAGCTTTTGAGCTATCATATTTACCATTTTGTGGCTTAATACTTTGCTTAATAGCAAGGTTAAATTTACTTGCAAACTCATAATCTCTTTCATCATGAGCAGGAACTGCCATAACAGCACCATCTCCATAATCAGCCAAAACAAAATTTGCAAGCCAGACAGGAATTTTTTCATTAGTTAGTGGATGGATAACATATAAATTTAAAAATACTCCATCTTTATCGCTTTCTTGTCTTTGTCTTGGGCTTTGCTTTAAAATGGATTTTATCTTTTTAGTTGTTTTTTCATCAAGTAAATTTTTATTTAAAAGCTTTTCAACTACTTTATGTTCAGGTGCAACTGCGGTATAACTTACTCCATAAATTGTATCAGGTCTTGTTGTAAAGACTTTAAATCCAGGAATTCCATCAAGTAAATTTTTACTCTCTTCATCGAATTTTAAGAAAAATTCTAACCCCACACTTTTACCGATCCAATTTTCTTGCATTGTGATAACTTGAGGTGGCCATTTTCCTTCTAATTTTTTTAAATCATTTAAAAGCTCATCCGCATAATCAGTGATTTTTAGATAATATCCTGGCATATTTTTTTGTATTACTTCATGCCCACAACGCCAGCATTTTCCATCTTCAACTTGCTCATTTGCTAAAACTGTTTTATCGTGCTCGCACCAGTTTACGATCGCATTTTTCCTATAAACAAGACCTTTTTCATACATTTTTATAAAAAACTCTTGCTCCCACTTTGTATAAAGTGGATCTGAAGTTGCTAAAAGTCTTTTTTTAGAAAAACTTAATCCTAAACTGTCAAGTTCTTTTATCATATAATCAATATTTTCGTAAGTCCAAACTCTTGGGTGGATATTGTGTTTAATAGCGGCATTTTCAGCTGGCATTCCAAAACTATCAAAACCTATTGGGTGCAAAACATTAAAGCCTTGATTTCTATAATACCTTGCCATAGCATCACCAATAGTATAGTTTCTAACATGCCCCATGTGAATTTTTCCACTTGGATATGGAAACATACTTAAAATGTATTTTTTTGGCAAAGAGTAGTCATCTTTTGGCTCAAACTCACCGTTTTTTAACCAAATTTCTTGCCATTTTTTCTCTATTTCTTTAGCTTCATAAGCCATTTTTTCTCCTAAAATTCATCTTTATATTTTGCTGCTTCTATAATAGTTAAAACTATTGAAAAAAGATTTGCAAGACCTGCGCCTATAACTAATGAATAGATAAGATTCATATTTGGATTTACAATATAAATTATAAAAGCTGGAATTAAATGCAAATCTGCAACCACAGAAGCTGCAAAAAGCTCTGTGGAAAGCAAATTTCTAACACCTATTTTTAAAAGAGTTGAAATTAAATTTATACTTGCAGCGACAAATAAAGCAACTCCGCTATGCATATATAAATACCCTGCAATTGTGGTAAAACTCATCAAAGTAAAAAATACATGAACAACTCGTCCCCAATTCATTATAACTCCTTAAAGTGTGCCTTTTTCATACATTGCACGCATTTTTTCTTTTTCTTTTTTTCTTTTTTGTTTTTCGGCTAAAAATGCGCGGTAATTTTTAACATTAAAATTAAAGAAGATTAAAGCTTGACTTGCAATGAAAACAGAGCTATAAGTTCCAAAAATAACTCCTACCATAACAATAGAAGCAAAATCATTTATCATATCTCCACCAAATAAAAATAGCACAACAACGCTTATTAATGTAGTAAATGATGTTAAAACAGTTCTTGATAAAGTTCTTGAAACTGACTCGTTAATAACTCCATTTATGCAATCTTCTTTACTTTCTTGTATGCCCTCTCTAATCCTATCAAAAATAATAATTGTATCATTTAAAGAGTATCCAATTATCGTTAAAACTGCGGCTAAGGTGTCTAAATTTACATCTATTTTCATCAATGAGATAAAACCAAGAACAACTAAAATATCATGCACCTCAGAAAGAACTGCAGCAAGAGCAAATCTCCACTCAAATCTCACACCAAGATAAATAAGTATGGCAATAAGTGAGATAATAACCGCCATCAAGCCACCTTTTTTTAGCTCATTTCCAACTTTTGGCCCAACAACATCAACTCTTCTTATCTCAAAATTTCCAGTATCTTTTAAAATTTGACTAATAGTAGCACTTACATCATTTCCAAGTGATTCGTTTGATCCTGAGTATCTTATAGTAATTTCTTCATTGCTTCCAAACTCAGTTACACTTGCACCTTTTAACTCATTTACTTGATTTAATTTATGCCTAATATCCTCAATTGGAGCTTTACTATCATATTTTATTTGAATTAAAGTTCCACCTGAAAAATCTATTCCAAATTTTAACCCTTGAGTTCCTAGTAAAAAAATAGATCCTAACATCAAAATCAAAGAAATTGCAAAAAATAGGTGTCTAACACCCATAAAATTATAAATTTTATCTTTATCAAATATTTGCATTTTCAGCCTTTCTAACTTTGTAACCAAACCAAAGTTTTGTATTTTTGCTTCTTTCCATCTTGTCTACTAGTAAATCAAAAATTCCATGTGTTCCTAAAATCGCTGTTATCATAGAAGCTATTATACCTATGCTCATAGTAACGGCAAAGCCTTTAACCGGACCTGTTCCATAAGCATAAAGTACAGCTGAAGTTATCAAAGTAGTTAAGTTTGAGTCGATGATAGCACTCATTGCTTTATGATAGCCTTTTTCAATGCTATTTTTTATGCTATTTCCATGCCTAAGCATCTCTCTAATTCTTTCATTAATGATAACGTTTGCATCAACTGCCATACCAACGGTTAAAATTATACCGGCCATTCCAGGAAGTGTTAATGTAGCTCCAAAAAGTGCCATTATCGCAACTAAAAATAAAATATTTACAACCAATGCAATATTTGCTACAACTCCAGCAAGTCCGTAATAAAGTACCATAAATACCACTATTAAAATAGATGCTAAAGCTAAAGCAAAACTACTTTGTTTTATACTATCAGCACCAAGACTTGGTCCAATAGTTCTTTCTTCACCCATTGTAACAGGGGCTAAAAGAGCTCCACTTCTTAATGCAATTGCAACATCTCTTGCTTCTTCCATGGTAAATCCACCACTTATTTGACCACTTCCACCACCTATTCTTTCATTTATTCTAGGTGCAGAATATACCTTATCATCTAAAACAATAGCAAGTCTTTTTCCTACATTGCTTCCTGTAAAATCACCAAATATTGCAGCACCTTCAGAGTTAAGTGTGAAATTTATAACCGGTTGATTTGCTTGATCAAATCCAACTCTTGCATCAACAAGCATTGAACCATCTAAAACTGGAAGTTGTTTTACAACATATTTTTGCTCAGGATTTTTAGCATCATTTAGTATAATATCACCAAAACTTGCAGCTTGAGCTTTAGTTAAAAGATGAGCTCTATCTTGTCTTTTATCATCAAGTGCCATAAGCTGTAAATGAGCTGAAGTTGCTATTAAGTCTTTTGCACGTTGCTTATCCTCATTGCTCTTAACTCCTGGAATTTCAACTAAAATATCTTCTTTTCCCTGTCTTGCAACTGTTGGCTCACTTAAACCAAACTGATCTATTCTGTTTCTTATAGTCTCAACAGCTTGATCAATAGCATATTCTTTTGTTGAGATAACTTCGTTTTCAGTTAAAGAAACATTATAAATTTGACCATTTTTTTGGATATTAAGCCCTGTTATTTTATTTAAAATGGCATCAAATTTATTCATCTCATCTTTATCTAAAACTTCAAACTCAAAGTAATTACTTTCAATTTTTAAGTCACTATATAAAAGATCTTCTTTACCTGCTGAATAGCTTAAACTTGATGCTACGGATTTAATCTTAGAACTTATTGCTTCATCTAAATCAACATTTAAAAGCATATGAAGTCCACCCTGTAAATCAAGTCCTAAGTTTATTTTTGGCATTTTGTCAATTTGCAAAAAAGAAGGAATTGAAAAAATAACAGAAAATACAAAAGTTATTATTAAAACAATAAATCTATATGTAACTTTTCCACTACGCATTTTTTGTCTTTTCTTGTTTTTTAGAGTCTTTCTCTACTTTTGGTGCCTCTTCTAATCTTTCTATTTTTCTTGCTACGCTTGTTCTTGCGATCTCAACAATTGTGCTATCATTAAGCGAAACTTTGATAAAATCATCACCTGGTTGTATAATCGTACATTTAAGACCACCAGAGGTTACTATTTTATCGCCTTTTTGAAGTCCTGCAAGCATTAAAGCATGAGCTTTTGCTTGTTTTTGCTGTGGCCTAATAAGTAAAAAATAAAAAATAAGACCAAAGATTATGAAAGGAAAAAATGTCCCTAAAACGCTTCCTTGTTCCATGTAAGTCCTTTATGAAAAATTTAATAAAGCGTTATTTTACCACAAATGAAATTATAAAAGGCTTTGTTATATCTGTTTTTATCTCAAATTTTATATTTTTAGGTTTTTTATCTGAAAATTTTGGTGGAATTTTTAATAATTTATTTTTAGAATTCATCTCGCCATTTATCGCAATATACGGCTTTTATAAGCTATTTAATTGCAATAAAATTGCATTTTTTTTCACAGGATTTTTTATAGGAATTTTATGGTTTTATTGGGTTAGTTTTTCTTTGAAATTTTACGGACTTAGTTTTTTAATACCTTTAGAAATTTTATTTATAGCTTTTGTATATGGGATTTTGTTTTTAATATGTGGCTGGTTTAATAATAAATTTTATAAAATGGTAATGCTACTTTTAATAAGTTATTTTTATCCATTCAATTTTAATTGGCTAAATTTAGAATTAGTTTTAATGCCTGGTATTTTTGAGCCAAATATCCGCGGTTTAGCTTTTATATTTTTAGGAATTATCGCTCTTTATGAGATAAAAAATAAATTTAAAAAAGCTTTTATTTTTATAGTTTGCCTTTGCCTTTCTCTTCAAATTTTTGAGAATTACAGCTATGATTTTGGCTTTAAAACCAAGCTTGTAAATACAACTATCTCACAAGATATAAAATGGCTAAATGAGTATAAAAATCCACAAATTAATGCAGTTTTAAAAGAAATTGATGAAGCAATTAATAATAATTTTGAGTTTATCATCTTTCCTGAAAATGCTATTGTGGCTTATTTAAATTTAGAGAAAAATTTAGAAAAAGAGCTAAAAGAAAAATCTTTTAAAATTTCTATTTTAACAGGAGCTTTAGCTTTTGAAAATAATCAAATTTACAACTCGGCTTTTTTATTTCAAAATGGCAAAATATCGCGTTTTGATAAGTATATTTTAGTTCCTTTTGGGGAAGAAATTCCTTTACCAAATTTTTTAAAAAATATTTTTAACAAAGTTTTTTTTAACGGTGCAGAGGATTTTACAAAGGCAAAAAATGTAAGCTTTTATAAAGTTAATGGTGCAAAAATTACAAATGCAATTTGCTATGAAGCTACGCGACCTGAGATTTATAAAAACTCGCCAAATTTTGTAGTTGCCATATCAAATAATGGTTGGTTTGTGCCATCAACTGAGCCTTTTTTACAAAAAACATTAATAAAATATTTTGCCACAAAATATAACACAACAGTTTATCACAGTGTAAATGGTAGTAAAAGTGAGATTATAAAACCAAAAAGTTTATGGATAAAAAGAGTTTTAAAAAGTCTTAATCTTTAATTTTTTTCTCATAATTTGCAAAAACAACACTTATTAAAATAATTAAAACTCCTATAATTTGAGTTAAATTTACATTTTGATTTAAAAAAACATAGGCAAAAAATATAGCTGATGGAAGCTCAACTGAAGTTATTATCTCTCCAATTCCTGGGCGTAATTTTTTCATATAATATGAAAATGTAACAAGTGGGACAATAAGAGAGAAAAATGCAGCCAAAAGACTAAATATAAAACTTTTTTCAAGCATTTTAAAATCTAAATTTTTTAAATCTGAGTTAAAACCAAAAATATTTAAAATAATAAATATAACAAAAATAGTTAAAAATGCTCCAAAGCACATAAATTTTGCCTTTATAATGGGATCTAAGTTTAAGGCTAAATTTTTAGTAAATTGGATAGTAAAAGCATAAGTTATGGCTGAAAGCAAAGCCAAAAAAGCTCCAAGATATGAAAATTTAATATTTTGATTTAGTAAATCAGTTGCTAAAATTGTGCCAAAAATTATGCAAACCACAACACAAATTTGATAAAGTGATGGCATTGTTTTATTTACAAAACAAGCTATTAAAATAGAAATCCAAACTGATTGCATAAGCAAAACAGCACTCGCAGCGACACTTGTATGTATAAGAGAAATCATATAAAATGTATTTGTTAAGGCAATACTACTTCCACTTATGATTACCTTTAATTTTGTAATTTTTAAAATTTTATGATTATTGGCTAGAATTTTTACAAGCACAAAAAACATAATAAATCCTAAAAGAAACATACCACAAAGCAAAACTCCACTTGTTACACCATGTTTAAAAGCAGTATTATATATGGTTGCAGGAATGCCATAGCTTATGGCGCCAATTGTTACAAAAAATGGAGCTAAATTTAAACTTTTATTGCTTATTTTCATTTCAAACTATTTCACTTTTTTATATTTTTAAATTAATGGTGCTAAATTTATCAAAATTTAAGAATAAATTCAATACAATTCTACGTATGAACATATATTCATATATCAATTTAATTAATGGGAGATTGCGATGGGCAAAAAAGAAAAAATTTTAGAAGATAGCCAAGAAATTTGCGAAAGTGTAGTTATACACAAAGAAGTGGTTGAAAATACAAAAACAAAAATGCCAGATGATACTTCGCTTAATGAATTGGCTGATTTTTTTAAAATTTTTGGAGACAGTACAAGAGTTAGAATTTTATGGGCTTTAAGCCTAAATCAAATGTGTGTTTGCGATATAGCTGCACTTTTAAATATGAGTCAATCAAGCATTTCTCATCAGCTTCGAGTATTGAAACAAAACAAATTTGTAAAAAACAGACGCGATGGAAAAGTTGTTTATTACTCACTTTTAGATGAGCATATTAGCTATATTTTAAAACAGGGTTTAACTCATATAAGTGAGTAAATATTAAAGGATAAAAAATGAAAAAATTTAATTTAAAAAATTTGGATTGTGCAAATTGCGCAGCACAAATAGAAGCAAATGTTGCCAAACTTGATGGTGTAAATAGTGTAAGTGTTAATTTCTTGACCACTACTATGAAAATTGATTTTGATGAAAATAGAAGAGATGAAATCATTGAAAAAATAAAACAAGTCATCAAAAAGCTTGAACCAGATACTATACTAGAGGTATAAAATGAATAAAGCTTTAAAAAAAGATATACAAAAAATTTTAATCTCAGTAATATTTGTAATAGCCTCTTATTTGGTTTCAAATGCTGAGCTAAAAACTGTATTTTTAATCTTTGCATATTTGGTAGTTGGAGTTGAAATTTTAATAAAAGCTTGTAAAAGCTTAATAAACGGTGGCTTTTTAGATGAAAATTTCTTGATGGGAATTGCTTCGATTGGGGCATTTTTCATCGGAGAACAAATCGAGGCTGTAGCGGTAATTTTATTTTATAAAATAGGCGTAGCGTTTGAAGATTACTCTATAAATCGCTCAAGAAAATCAATAAAAGAAGCCATGAGTATCGCACCTGATTATGCAAATTTAAAAACAAGTGATGGCTCAAAAAAAGTTGATCCTAATGATGTAAAACTTGGTGATATAATCGTCATAAAACCAGGTGAAAAAGTCCCACTTGATGGCATCATCATAAAAGGAAACTCAACCCTTGATACATCAGCTCTAACTGGCGAATCACTTCCGCTTGAAGTTGGCAAAGATACTCAGATTTTAAGTGGAAGCGTAAATATAAACGGACTTTTAGAAGTAAAAGTAACAAGCGAGTTTGAGACTTCAACGGTTAGCAAAATTTTAGAGCTTGTTGAAGATGCGACTTCTAAAAAATCATCACAGGAAAAATTCATTACCAAATTTGCTAAAATTTACACCCCTATTGTAGTTGGTTTAGCTCTAATCATCGCATTTGTCGTGCCGATGTTTGTGGGGGATTTTAAAGAGTGGATTTATAAAGCACTAATCTTTTTAGTAGTATCTTGCCCTTGTGCTTTGGTGGTTTCAGTTCCACTTAGCTTTTTTGGAGGAATTGGCGGGGCTAGTAAAAAAGGAATTTTGGTTAAAGGAAGTAATTATTTGCAAGTTTTAGCTAAGGTTAAAAACTTTGTATTTGATAAAACTGGAACTTTAACAAAAGGAAATTTTGTCCTTAAAGATGTGGTAAATGAGAGTTTTATAGATAAAGATGAGCTTTTAAAGTTATCAGCTTACGCACAAGCTCACAGCACCCATCCTATCGGACTTTCTATCATAAATACTTATAATGAAAAAATCGATGAAAAAGCCGTAACAAATCTTGAAGAAATCCCAGGTTTTGGCATAAAAGCGACAATTTTTGGAAAAAATGTAAAAATAGGAAATAAAAAGCTTTTAAGTGAGTTTGACTTGCCTGAGATTACACAAACTGCATCATTTGTGGCAGTTGATGGTAAATTTGCAGGGTATTTAACATTTGAAGATGAACTAAGAGATGGCTCGGCCCAGCTTATAAAATGGCTTAAAGATAGTGGCATAAAAACAGCTATGCTAACAGGCGATAGATCAAAAGTTGCTAAAAATATACAAGAAAAACTTGGCATTGATGAAGTTTTTGCTGAGCTTTTACCAGCTGATAAGCTAACAAATTTAGAAAAAATCATCGCCAAAAAGTCTAAAAATAGCACAGTTGCATATATCGGCGATGGGATAAATGATGCTCCGGTTTTAGCAAGAGCGGATGTTGGATTTTCCATGCTTGGAACGGACGCTGCCATGGAAGCAAGCGATATAGTCATAATGGATAATGATATCTCAAAAATCAAAACCGCGATGCTAATAGCTAAAAAAACCATAAGTATCGCCTCGCAAAACATCGTCTTTGCAATCGGCGTGAAAGTTTTAGTTATGATTTTAGCGATTTTCGGTTTAGCAAATATCTGGATGGCGATATTTGCTGATGTTGGAGTTACCATTTTGGCGATACTAAATTCTTTTAGAACTTTTTCTTATGCTAAAAAACTTTAAAAATTTAGCCTTATTTGGAGTTATGGAGTTTTTTAAAATTTTTTAAAGTAGAAGTTTTTAAATGAGTAATTTTCATGATGGCGAGGTGACTTATACGCTTGATCTACAAGGTGGGGCGTACCCTCCGCCATCAGTATAAACATATCTTTAATTATAGTGTATTTAAAAAATTATTATCAATACAGATAAATATAAATTTAGTAAATTTCAAGTTAAATTTAGAGATAATAAAAACATATTTACAAAAGGGAAAAAATGCTTGGAGTTGATATAGTAAGCATAAAAAGAATTTCAAATTTAAAAGAAAAATATGGATTAAAATTTTTAAAAAGAGTTTTAAATGATAGAGAAATTAGCTTAGTAAAAAGTGATGAAACCTTAGCAGGTTTTTTTGCCGCAAAAGAAGCTGTTTCAAAAGCTCTTGGTGTTGGGATTGGAAATGAATTTTCGTTTTTAGATATTGAAATTTATAAAAGTGATAAAAACGCTCCTCTTATAAAATTTAAAGATGAGATAAAAAACAAATTTAAAATAAAAGGCTCAAATCTTAGCATAAGCCACGATGGAGGTTTTGCCATCGCAGCTGTTATGATAGAAACTCAATAAATCGCTTTTTTATCTTGGTAAATCAAGAGCTAAAATTCTTTTTTTGTCAATTGGTCCAAACTGCGTTACATACTCATAAGCTTCCTCGTAATCATCATCCATATAACTTGCAACATTGCTCATAAGCTCGTATAATTCCTCATCGTCCATATTATCAAAGTTTTTATATTCTTCCAAAATTTCTAAAAGATAAGCTTCAAGTTCTAACTCATCATAAGTCATAAACATTCTCCTAAAAATAAAATTTCGCAACTATATCAAAAAAACATTAATTTTGCAAGAGATTTCAAGCGATTTTGATAAATTTATTTTTTTTATTTATTAAGTGAGTTTTTTACCCATTTTTCAAGCTCGTTTTGACTGATATTTACATCAAATCTAACGCCATTTTTTAAAATTCCGCCTTTGCAAGAGTTTAAAAGTGCTAAATTTGTATCACCATACGAACTGCTTCCAGAAGTTACAAATGGGATTATAATTTTGCCATTAAAATCATATTTTTCTAAAAAAGAATTTATAATAACTGGGGCTTTATACCACCAAATCGGAAATCCTAAAAAAATAGTATCGAATTTAGAAATGTCAATTTCACCCAAAATTTCAGGGCGTAAATTTTCTCTCATTTCGGTATTTGCCCTGCATTTGTCATCCCACCAATCCAGATCTTTGTCTATGTAAGGCACTTTTGGTTTTATTTCATAAATTTCACCATTTGTTATTTTGCTAATTTTTTTAGCTAAATTTGCAGTATTTCCAGTTGCACTAAAATAAACTACTAATGTCATTTTATCTCCTTTAATTTAACTATAAATGCAGTTAAATTAACTAAATTATAGCCAAAAAGGTTATTTATCTTTTTTTGCAGGAGTTTTATTATCATAAAGTGAATTGTGATAAAATGCAAATCCAACCATTAAAGCTCCAGAAATAACATGTAAATTTTTAGAAAATCTACTTCTTAATGAAAATGCACTTAAAACAGTAAGTCCCATTGAGACACTAAGACCAATTTTAGCAAGCTCTTTCTTGCTCATATCATCTAAAAAAGGTTTTTTAATCTCTGTTTTTGCTTTTTTCAAGCTCTCGTCTTCTTTTTCTATCAAATTTTGTTTTTGCTTTTGAGATTGTATCATAAGTCATCACCGTTGTCGCAGTAAATAAAACTGCATTTAGTATAAAAAATGGCATTTAATTTCCTTGTAATGATAATAAATGTCATTATATCATACTAAAGCTGTTTTATTACTGAATTTTCACACCCTTCATTGAATTTAAAAGAAGTCCTATCGTCGTTCCATTATGTAAAACCGCTGTTGAAATAGGACTTAATTTTCCTAAAGTTGCACCTAAAAGTATCGCTGAGTTTATTAAAACTGTGGCATTAAAATTTCTATCAACTAGTTTTAAAGTTTCATTTGCCAACTCTTTTAGTTGAGCAACTGCATAAATATCATCTTTTAAAAGACTAATATCAGCAACTGCTCTTGCTATGTCAGCACCTCTTTTCATGCTTATTCCAACATTTGCTTTTGTTAAAGATGGTGCATCATTTATCCCATCGCCACAAAATACAATTTTTTTACCTTCCTTTACAAGAGTATCTATAACTTCTGCTTTTGAAGTTGGAAGCATATTTGCATACACCTTATCAATGCCCAATAAATCTGCAACTTCTTTTGCTTTTGTTTCAATATCTCCTGTTAGCATAATCACTTCTTTAACGCCAAGTTCTTTTAACTTTTTAATAGTTTTTTTAGCATTTGAGCGAATTTCATCTTTCATAACAATAATTCCTAGAAGCTTTTTATCATAGCCAATATATAAAAGTGCATTTCCATCTTTTAGCTCATTTCTTATCTTTGTATCGTGCGCTTTAAATGAAATATTTTCATCATCTTCTAAAAAATGTCTATTTCCAATAACTACTTCTTTGCCATGAAAATGTGTTTTAAGCCCATGTGCCACAATAAACTCAACCTCTCCATGATGCATATGCTTAAATCCTTTTTTCTCTGCCGCACTTACAACAGCTTCTGCAATTGGATGAAAATAGTGCTCTTCAGCACTTGCTGCAAGATTTAAAACATCATCTTTTTTCCAGTCTTTATCAAAGCTTATAATGTCAATAACTTCTAAAATTCCTCTTGTAATGGTTCCTGTTTTGTCAAAAACAAAAGTATCTGCACTAGCTAGTTCTTCTAATGATTTAGCACCTTTTATAAGCATACCGTTATTTCCAGCTTTACTTATGCTTGATTTAAAAGCTACTGGAGTAGCAAGCTTTAAAGCACATGAATAATCAGCTTGTAAAACCGAAGCTACACTTGTCATATTTCTATTTATAAAGTATGATAATCCAGCCAAACTTAAAGTTATAGGCACTAACTTATCGGCTAGTTTTGTTGCTTTTTGAGCTACATTAGATTTTTCATTGAGTGAGTTTTGTATGTAGTGGCGAATTCTTTCAGTACTTGTATCTTTTCCAGCAAGCTCAGTCCAAATTTTAATTTTACCATCTTCAACAACAGTTCCACTCATAACTCTATCACCATGTTTTTTGGCAATAGCTTCTGCTTCGCCTGTCATAGAGGCTTCATTTACACTTGCATTTCCCTCTAATACATATCCATCTATTGCAATGCTTTCACCACTTCCAACTACTACAATATCTCCAACTTTAATATCTTCTGTTTTTGTCTTAACAAGAGTTTTTTTACCATTTTTATTAACCTCAACCCAAGCTTCTTTGATAGCTGGCTTTGCCAAAGCCTTAATTAAATCATCGCTTTTATGAGTTGTGCTCTCTTCAATATACTCGCCGATATTTAACATCAAATTTGTACTATTTGCAGCTAATAAATCTTTTCTTGAAAGTGAAATTCCAACTGCCATTGCCTCTAAAACTTTTGAAGTAAGACCGCTTTTTAAAAGCTCACTTAATCCATCTTTTAAAAGTGGATATGAGGCAAACAAGCTTATTAAGGTGTTTATATCTTTGTTTCTAATAATAGGCATAAGCCCAAGTGAAATTAAAGATTTTATAATCTCAGCTTTACTTATATCATCACTTTCATTTTCTAAAACTGGAATTTCAAGTTTTGAAATTTCACCTAGTAATTTATCTAAGTCTACATTTTCAAAATTTACAGTTACGCTTTTTATAGTTTTATTAACTCTTGCATTTGTAACATTATCAAGTTTTAATATGGCATCTTCATAAGCTTTGATATCAGAATTTAAACTTAGCTCAGGCTGTAAAAACCTAACTCGGTTTTTACTTTTATGAAAAATTTTAAACTCTATATTATTGTCCTGCTTCAATTTCTGCTTTTGCATCTTCAAATCTCTCTTTAAGCTCTTCTTTTCCTGCTTCAAAAAGTTTGCCCATTCTTACAATTGATTTAAAAATTGTCTGTTGTGCATTTTCATTAGTTAAAACATAAGCAGCTATTGCTCCAACTACTGCACCTTGCAAAAAATTTGCAGAACTAAAATTTGGAAGTAAATTTCCTAAAATTCCTGAGTTTGGTTGATTTGAAGTTGCGTTTAAGCCTAGTTTTTCACCTGAGTTTATAGTCGCATCTTTAAACTCATTTTTTACTTCAACTTTTGCTTCTTTTATATATGGATTTGTCATTTTTCATTCTCCGTTTTTAATATATTTTCAATAGCTAAAATAAGTCCAATTCCTAGTGCCATATCAAAAGCAGCACTTAAATACTGCTTTTGAACAATATTATTTGATGCACTTATTGATAATGATGTGGCGATACCACCTTCAATAGCAAATTTACTTATATTTTTGACTTTATCTTTTGAACTTGACTGCTTATTACTATAAAACTCAAGTGCAGTTGCAGTCATACCACCAAAAAGTGCCCCACTTATAAAATGATCGGCTGGAAGCCTACTAGTTGATGTTTTAAACATTAATTATCTTCCTTTGGCTTATTTGAAGTTCTAGTACTTCTAGTAGTCTTTTCTTTTAAATTTTCTACTTCTTTTGAAACAGCTTCTTTTGTTTTATTTACAGCTTTTTTAGCACCTTCTTTTACTTTTTCACCCTCTTTGATAACACTATCTTTTGCTTTTTCGCAATCTTTGATAATATCTTCTTTTGCTTCCTCGCAATCACACTTGCTATCACAAACTTTATCTTTTAAATCGCTTGCAAACTCTTTTGTTTTTTGAGCCTTTTCTAAGATAGTATTTTTTATCTTGCTTTTATTGTTATAAGCGACTATTAATCCTGCTCCTACTGCAATACCTGCTATAAATGGAAGTGCCATTTTTCTCTCCTTTAAAAAATTATTTTTCATGACTATTGTTGTTTTTATCTAAAAGTTGATTTACCAAAACACCGCCTAAAGCTCCTATTAACGCTCCGCCAATAAATGATATATTTGGATTTTGAAGCAAATTTAAAGCTTCATTTGCAGTCATTTTACCATTTTTTAGTTTTTCTAATGCCTCGCTAAGCTCCTTTGTATAATTAAAGGCATTTGTGTCTTTATTTATATGTTTATCTTCTTTAAAATTTTGTTCGTCATCTTTAAAAGTTTCTAAATTTAACAAATTTTGCAAAGCTTTTTTATACTCGTTTGTAGAGGTTGCCCAGATTCTAAAATAAAGATCTTTTAAAGCTTCATTATCTTCATTTGATGCAAGTTCGTTATATAAATTTTCACTTTCGATCTCATAAGATAATGCTTTAAAAATAGCATCATTTTTATCATTTATGTTATTTAAATTTTCAAAGCTTATCTCTTTTAAAAAATCATTATTTTTACCATTTTGCAAATTTGCAGATTTTAAAAACTCACTTCCTGTTTTTTTAACATTTAAAATTTCAGTAAAAACAGGCTCATTAAATTTTAAAGCAAACTCCTCATACATTTTTATGCCCTGTTCTTCATGAATTATGGCATCATTTAACTCTTTTTTCACGCTGCATCCTTTAATAATTGATTAAATTTATTAGCTGCGATATCTAAATCTTTTCCATTTAAAACATTATCCCAAAAACTTTTTGGAATGATATCTTTATCATATTCTATTGTTAGAGACGCAACTGTTTTATTTAATCTTATATTTTTAATGCCTGCAAAGTTTTCAATGCTTGATTTAAAACTCTCACTAAAATTTGCAATCTCATCTTTACTAAAATTTTCCAACTCCTTCTTAATTGAAGGATTTATTCTAACTCTTAATCTGCCATTTATATGGTGGATTAAAGAGCAATATGACATAATTTTAAGTATCATTTCAGATGTTATTTTCAATTACTTCCTCCTATTATTTTTAGAATATTATCATATTTTTTATTTTAAACTAAACTTAAAATCATTTAAAAATCATTATCAAATTTTGACTTTGCTTGAATTGTATAAAATAGCCCCAGTATGAGCTAAGTGTATAAGTCCTGCAGCCGCTGGTGTAATAGTGCCAAACATTGCCAAAATAGAGCCTAATATATTTGTTGAAGTGCCTATTTTATAGTTTTGATTTGCCTTTTTTAAAGCCAAATTGCTTAAATCAAAAAGTTTTATTATATCTTTTGGATCTGAGTTTGTTATAGCGATATTTGATACTTCTATAGCAGCCTCGCTTCCACCACTTGCAAAAGAAACACTAATATCTGCTCTACTCATAGCCAAGGTATCATTTACACCATCTCCTATCATTAAAGTAACGCCTTTTTTTGAAAAAGAATTTACTATATTAGCTTTTTCATCAGGCATTAAATTTGGATAAACAGCATCAAATTCAAACTCTTTTGCAAATTCATTTGCCACAAGTTCATCATCTCCGGTTAATAAGACTATTTTTTTAACACCTCTTTTTTTAAGCTCTAATATAGTTTCCTTACTTCCATCTCTTATCTCATGTGATATAGACAAGCATCCAACAAATTTAGAGTTTTTAGCTAAAAATATAATTGTTGCATGCTCATTGTTTTTCAAAAAGTTACTATTATATGGAAGTCTTATTGAGTTATCGACCATAAATTTTTTATTTCCAAGTAGATATTTATTATTATTAAACTCGCCTTTAACTCCAAGTCCAACAACACTGCAACTATTTGAGCTTGCAGTTGGCTCAAAGCCTAAATTTTGGCAATATCCACTCACTGCTTTTGCAATTGGATGGGTATTTTTATGCTCTAAATTTGACAATACTTGAAAAAACTCATCCTCATCAAGTTTTGTTACATAGCTTAATACAACTGGAGTATTTGTAGTTAGTGTGCCTGTTTTATCAAAACAAACTATATCTGCTTTGCTCATTTTTTCTAAATGCTCACCACCTTTAATCAAAATTCCATTCTTTGCTGCACTTGCAATAGCCGAACTAACAGCGGAACTTGCTGCTAAAATAGTAGCGCATGGACAACTCATAATAATCATTACACTAAAAGCATTAGTAAAAGAACCTGTTAAAAATAGTGTTGCAACTGTCATAAATGAGCCAAGTTTTAAAACTTTTTTAGCAAGCCTATCAGCCTCAATCTCACTTGCAGATTTTAAGCTTAAATGCTTCTCAACATCATTAATTACACGCGAAATATAAGTTTCGTTTCCAACAGCATTTACTTTTATATGAATTTTTCCCTCATTTAAGGTTGTATTTGCAAAAACACTACTTCCGATTTTTTTATAAATAGCTTGACTATAGCCATTTATAATGCTTTCATCAACATATCCCTCACCATATACAACCTCACCATCAACACAAATTTTTTCTCCATTCACGCAAACTACGATATCGCCTTTTTTAACATCTTCTAAATTTGTTTGTATTTCGATATCACCATTTAAAACATATACTTGTTTAACATCCATTTCTATCAAATTTTTAATTGCAATGCGAGATTTTTGCGCGGTATATTCTTCAAATAATCTAGAAGCCCTTAATATATAAATAACTTCAAAAGCAGCTGCTATCTCACCACCAAAAATAGCTAAAAGTAAAGAAAATGCCATGAAAGTTTCAAGGCTAAATTTTTTATTCAAAATATCATTTTTAGCCTCATTTAAAAGTGGCAGTGCTGCAACTACGCTAAGACTTCCAAGTGCAATATTTGAAATGGCTGAAAAAGGGGTTGCTAAAATATGTTCTTTTATAAAAACAACTACCGCAACTACACTTAAACCAACTATTTCATAAACTTTTCTTCTCCAAGTCTTTTTAGAGTGAGTTTTTTTACAAACCAAACACTCGCTGCAAGTTTTAAGCGAATTTTCAATCTTTTGTTTTGGTAAATTTGAAGAAATTTTAAAATACTCATAGAGTAAATCAAGTATATCGTTTAAAGAAATTTCCAAGGAATTAAATTTTATTATAAGCGAATTGCAAGCTAAATTAAATCTTAAATCTATAACCTTATCTTCTAAAATTTGATTTATAAAGTCCTCATTTTTCTTTGTAAAAAGATCTGATTTAAGCCTAACTCTATCTTTTAAATTTGATTTTATGACAATTGACATTTTTTGCAAACTCCTTGTAAAATTAATATCCTACCTTCTACGTTAAACTCATATATTTTACCCAAATTTTGCTCTAAGCTTGAAAAACTCTCATCAATAAATTCAACTATTTTTCCACACTTTATGCAAACTAAATGATCATGTCTTAAACCATTTTCAAGCTCATAATAAATAACATTCTTTAAATTTATGGATTTTATTAGATTTTTTTCTTCAAGTAAATTTATTATTTGATAAATGGTGCTTATATTAACACTATTTTTTTCTTGTTTTTCATAAATTTCTTTTATCATTTTTGCGCTTAAATGTTTGTTGTAAAAAAGAATTTTTATAATCGCAGATCGCGTAGGAAAATCCTTGCTATCAGGAAAAATCATATTTAAAAATTTAGTAAAAACTCTATCATTAACCATATTTTACCTTATTTAAACACATATAAACTATAAATAAATTATTTTACTTTATTTATAGTTTATACGGTTTTTTAGTTGTGTTTTTTAGTTGGGCAATCTTTTCTCCGCTATCATTATAAAAACATTTTGATATTTGAAATCATTGTTTATATATTCTTTTAAATTATATCTTTTAGGGACTTAAAAAAATATAAATAGTTGATAAATGTTAATGATAATTTTTATTAAAATAATATTTTTAGCAAGTTGTTATTTGTTTAAAAAATAGCTATAAATTTATGAAAATTTCACACTTTTATAGTTTATATTTTCTTCAAACTCACTAAGTCTTTTATAAATACTTCTTAATTCTGTTATAGTTGTCCAGTTATTTATAAACACACTAAAACTTTCTCTAACTTGCGAAAAAGCATTGCTTACTTGAACTAAAATACCAAGTGTTATAAGGCCTGTAAAAAGCCCTGCTCCCATTATCATATATGGAACTATTACCATAAATTGGGAAAATGAAATAAGCCATATATTAAAATAGCCATAATGTAAAAAAAGCTTATAATAGTTTTTTTGCAAAGCCTTAAAAAGTCCTCTTGCAACTTTTTCATCAGCGTAATTTAGTTTATCATCTTCTGCATAAACAAGCTCTTTTCTAAAGGCTGCTTCAGCTTTTTGATTATTGTATTCAAGCCCTGGAAGTTTAATGCCAACAAACCATGATATAACAAGCCCTCCAAGACTTATACTAAGAGCTACCCAAACAAGACTTCCTGGAATTTCTTTTAAATATGGAAGTGGAACTTTATCACTTAAAGCCCATAAAATAGGTGTAAATGCGATTAACGTCATAAAAGCTCTTACAACTCTAACACCTAAATCTTCCACAATTTTAGCAAATCTATAAATATCTTCTTGCATTCTTTGAGAACTTCCCTCGATATCTTTATGGCACTCTTTCCATTGATGAATATATGAAAAAGTTATCGCTTCTCTCCATCTAAAAGCCCAATGACTAGCAAAAAAAGAGGTAATTGTGTAAGCGATAACATAAGGCATTGCAATATATAAAAATCGCCAAATTTCTTTCCAAAAATCATTAATATTATAATCTTTTATATTTTGCAACATATCATAAAAATCTTTATACCAATTGTTTATTGCAACATTTAGCTGAGTTTGTAAAACCAAAGAACAAAGTATAAACACAACTCCGCCATAGGCCCAAAGACGCCATTTTTTATCGCAAAAAAAAGATCTAAACATTTATCTCCCAAAATTAGATGAAATTGTAAAATAAATTTGAAATTCTAAATCAAATTTATAAATTTATTATAAATTACTTATTTTTGTTATTTTTAATTTTGAAATAGCCGTTTTATCCATAGCTAAAACTTCGTAAGTGCAGTTTTTATCACTTACTTTATCTCCAACTACAGGGAGTTTTCCAATTAGATTAAAGGCATATCCACCAATTGTATTTTCCTCTATATCATCGTCAAACTTAACCCCCATAATGTCTTCAACATCCTCAATATAGCTTCTTCCTATAAACTCATAGCTATCATCACTTAACTTTTTAAAAGTTGTAACATTATCATCATGCTCATCTATAATATCGCCTAAAATTTCTTCAATTATATCTTCCATGGTAATAAGTCCAGATGTTCCACCGTACTCATCAATTACGAGTGCTGCAGAAATTCTTTCTTTATTCATCATTGGCAAAATTTTAGCAATTGAAGTGTTTTCTGAAACAATTATAATTTTTCTAACTATTTTATTAAAATCTTTTTCTTTGTTTTGTAAAATCAAATCCCTTATATGTATCATTCCTAAGACATTATCTTTACTTCCATCAATGTATGGAAATCTTGTAAAGCCGGAATTTACAACGATTTTAAAATTCTCTTCAAAACTAAGTTGTTTATTTAGACAAATCATATCTTTTCTTGGAGTCATAACTTCTTTTGCAACTGTATCGCCAAAATCAACCGCATTTTGAATAATATCATTTTCAAATGAGTCTAAAACTCCTACTTTTAGGCTTTCTCCTGCAATTATTTTAATCTCTTCTTCTGAGTGAGCTATTTCATTTTCACCTGCAGGTTTTATACCAATTAGCTTTAAAATAGCTCTAGCCAAAATATCAAAAACCTTTATAAATGGTAAAAATAAAAGCCAAAATGCATGAAGTGGTTTTGCCACAAAAAGAACTATTTTTTCAGTTTTTGCAATAGCTATAGACTTTGGCACAAGCTCACCTAAAACAACATGAAAAAGCGTAATAAAAGTAAAAGAAATTCCAACTGCAATTGTGTGAAGTGCTATATCATTTACACTAAAAAACTCTTTTATAGGAGATTCTATAAGTCTTACAACAGCAGGCTCTCCAATCCAACCAAGCGCAAGAGAACTAAGCGTAATTCCAAGTTGAGTAGCACTTAGATAAGTATCAAGGGAATTTGTGATTTTTAAAGCAAGTTTTGCATTTGGGACATTTTCATGGATAAGCTCTTCAAGCTTACTTTTTCTAACTTTAACAATTGAAAACTCAGAGAGCACAAAAAAGGCATTTAAAAATATAAAAACAAATGCTAAAAATAGCATAAAAGTGGAATGATCCGTATCCAAAATGGTTTTCCTTTAATTTTAAAATGTGAAATTATACCTAAAATTTGAGTTATTTTAGGTAAATTTCTTTTTTTGTAAATTTCAAATGTTTAAAAAATATTCTATGATTTTTCTTTTATCTATTTTATTTGAAGCGTTTTTATATAAATTTTCTTCAAGCAAAGCCAAAATTTCATCTATAAATTTAGAAGTTTTAATATATGGAAGAAGTAAATCAAATAGCTCTTTATCGCTCTTTGCAGCTTTTAGTTTTTCTATGATTGGTTTTTGTTTTTTTTCTCTTTTAAAGTTAATTTTTGAAAACAAAATCATAGAAATAATACCTAAAATAAATCCCAAAATAAAAGTTAAGATTAAATATTTTTTACTAATTTTAGTTTTTAAATTTGATAAATTTTCATCTTTTATTTCGTTTAAATTATCACTTTTTAGCTCATCTGAAACCAAAATTTTAGGTGAGCTTTGAGTTTGAGGCAAGTTTTGCAAATTTGAGTTTAAAACTTCTATTTTTATCTCTTGTGAAGAGATTGTTTTTGTAGAGTTTAAGTCTTTATCAAAATAGCTAAAATTTATAGCTGGAATTGTAAAATTTCTATCGCTTACTATAGCAAATTTTTGTAAAAACTCACCGCCATATAAACCATTATTTAAGTAATTTTTAATCTCTGGATTATTTGGATAAATCAATGTATTATCTATCTTTAAATCAAACTTTTTTATATCTTCTATATTTCCATCGCCATTAATTTTTAGTGTTAAATTAACTGGTTCATTTGCATTTACTTTTGTTTTATCTACAGTTGCATTAATACTAAATTTACCAAAATTTTGAACATTGCCAGGAAGAGGCAAAACCTCTAAATTTAAAGAATTTGAAATAGTATCTTTCCACTTTATATTTCCAAAAAATGAGCTAAAAAACGGATCACTAAATTGATCTTTTTGTGTATTTCCAAAATAGGCTTTTAATGGAGATATTTCGTAACTTCCAGCTTGTTGTGGAAAGAGTAAAAAAGATATTGTTTGCGTTATGTAGCCATTTTCGCTGCTGTTTTTTACATCATTTAACTGTTTTACTAAAAAATGTTCTATCTTTGGAAACTCATAATCAAATTTATCAAATTTTACATCTGCTCTTATCTTAAAAACAACATCAAGCTTTAAATGATCACCCAAAATAAGCTTATTTTTATTAGTTCTTAATTCAACAATAAACTCATCGCCAGTTTTATTTGGAGTTTGCTTTACAACTTCTAAATTTGCAGGTTCTGTTTTATAAAGTTTTCCATCAACTAAAACTTCAAAGCTTGGAATTTCAATGCTTTTTAAAGGCTTAAAAGCATAAATTTTAGAAACGGTTTTGCTTTTAGCTCCATTTATAATACTAATATTTTGCGAACTTGAAGTTCCTAAAATAGCATATCCACCAACCTCATCAATATCTGGAAATTTAACCCTATTTCCATCGGCAACTATGCTAAATTGCGCTAAATTTCCCTCGTATACAACTGGTGTATCAAGAGTTAAGCTAACTTTTGAAAAAGTTAAATTTATAAATAGTGTCAAAATTAAAAATACTCTACCAAGGTTTAACATTTTTATCCTCACTTTTATGATTTTTTTCACCTATAGGCATTAAAAAAGTTCCGATATTTCTATGCTCTAAAGCTTTTTGCCATTTTGCTTCTTCCATATCACTAATTGGTTTTATATCTGCTGGAATTTCATCTATTTTATCATCTTTTTTATTTTCAACTTGCTTGCCAACATTTTGGTTTTCTTTATTTTCATCTTCTTTTTGCTGATCTTTTTTTTGCTCATTTGCAATACTTTTTTGCGCTATGTTACTGTTTTCGTTTTGTCTGTTTTCTTGGCTTTCATTACTTTGTTCATTTTCTTGATTGTTTTTATTTTCTTGCTTTTCATTGTTTTGCTCATTTTCTTGATTGTTTTTATCTTCTTGATTTTCATTTGGTTTATTATCGTTTTGCTTGTCGTTTTGTTGCTCGTTTTTTTCACTATTTTGTTTATTATCGTTTTGCTGATTTTTGTTTTGCTCGTTTTCATCTTTGGAATTTTGACTGTTTTGTTCGCTATTGTTTTGATTGTTTTGTTCTTTGTTTTTATCACTGTTTTGGTTACTATTTTGATTTTTATCTTGATTTTGCTCTTTATTATTATCACTATTTTGGTTATTTTGAGTTTTGTTTTGATCTTGTATTTTTTCAACAAGTTCTAAATTAAACCTTGTGTCATTATCATCTTTTATCTCTAAAGCTTTTTTAAAAGACAAAATAGATTTGTTAAAATCGTGTAAATTTGCATACGTGTTGCCTAAATTATGCAATCTCTCAAAACTTAAATTATCATCTTTTACATCGTTAAAATTTTGCAACGCCTGGCTAAAATTTCCATCTTTATAGTTTGCCACACCTTCATTATATTTTGCTTTTGGCAAATTTAGCTTTTTATAGTTTTTGGCAGCTGTTTTAAAATCTGCCAAATTAAAACTCTCTTTTGCTTTTGAAATGGTAGAAAACTCAGGATATTTAAAAAATAAAATCAATACAATTCCTAAAATTGATAAAACAAAACCTATATAATATCTCACGCTTTTCTCCTAAAAGGCAAGGAAAAATTTGCCATAAAAAATAAAACTATCGCCAAACAAAGAGGATAATAAAAAAGCTCTTTTTGATCTTTTATCATTTCATCTTTTGTTTCATTATTTTTAAATTTTGAACTTATTAATGAGTTTAAAGCTTTCATATCATCGTTATTTAGTGAGCTTTGCATATACGCGCCACCTGTTTTTAAAGCTAAATCTTTAATGCTTTGATTTGCTTTTAAAAGCACAACATCATTATTTGGTGCTTTAAAAAGTCCGCCTTTATTTGTTGCTGTTAGATAAATAAACACGCTTATTTTATTTTCTTTAGCAAATTTAATTTCTTTACTAAATTCCTCATTATCCCCACCATCGCTAAATAAAACCAAAATTTTATTTTTTTCATCTTTAAAAAGAGTATCAACTGATCTTAAAAGTGAGTAAATATCTGTTCCTTGTAAATTTAAATTTGAAAAATTTAAATTTGAAATAAGATATTTTAATGAGCTAAAATCACTTGTTAAAGGCGATATCATAAAAGCTTCATTGCTAAACCCAACAACTCCTAAACGCTTATCTGCCGCATTATCCAAAAAACTATAAATTTTATTTTTAGCAAATTCAAAACGGCTTGGAAAAAGATCATCAACTCTCATTGAATTTGATATATCAAGTGCTATAACTGCATTTATATAGCTTTGTTTTATTTTTATTTCGCCATTTGTAATAACTGGTCTAGCAAGAGAAATAATGCCAAAAATAAGGCTAAAAATCAAAATATAAGCTCTTAATCTTTTTGAAAAGCCACTTTTTTTAATATAAATTTCTTTCATTACTTCTTTTGAAAAAATTGCCTTTAAACTTCTACTTTTTCTAACTAAAAAAATAAATATAAATGGGATTATTAACAAATATAAAACTTCTAAATATAAAAACTCAAACATTTATTTTCCTATTGTCATATAAAAATAAAACTACCATTAAAAAAAGTCCAAAACCTAAAAAGTAAAAATAAAAATAGGTTTTTTTAATAAATTTTTGTGATTCTATCTCGCTTTTTTCAAGCTTATCTATCTCATCATAAATTTGTTTTAGTCCACTGCTTGAGCTTGATGAGTAATACTTTCCACCTGTTTGTTGTGCGATATATCTTAAAACATCTGGATTAAAATCCCCAACTCTTCCAACGCCAACTGTATAGACTTTGATATTATATTTTTGAGCTGTTTTTATAGCTACATCAAGTGGAATTGTTCCTGCGTTATCAATACCATCAGTTGGTAAAATTATAATTTTATTTTTGGAATTACTATCTTTAAATAAATTTGAAGTTAAAAAAAGCCCCTCATAAAGTGCAGTTTTGTTTAATCCAACCATACCAAGTTTTATCTTTTCAAGCAGTCTTTTTATACTTGTTTTATCGTAAGTTAAAGGAATAGCTGTGTAAGCAAAATCAGCAAAAACATTTAAAGCCAAGGCATCATCTTTTCTTTTATCTATAAAATCATTTAATATCTCTTTAACAATTTCAAATTTATTTCCCTCACTCATAGAACCACTTGCATCAAGCATTAAAGCTATTTCATATCCTTGTGAGTTTGATGATTTTATCTCATCTTTTTTTATAGGACTTGCAAGAGCTGTGCTTAATGATAAAATTAAAAGAAATTTTAAAATTTCTTTTAGAATAGTTCTATTTTTTGTCGCATTTTTAAGCATTTTTATGTTTGAGAAATAAAAAGCTTCTTTTTTTTGTTTGCAAAATTTTAAAAAAATGAGATAAATAAAAGGAATTAAAAAAGCCCATAAATTTTCAAACTCAATCATTTTATGTCCTTAGGCTTTAAACTTTTAATCAAATTTAAAATTTCATTTTTTAAAATTTTATCAAGCGTTGGAGTATCTTTTTTATATTTATAAATTTCAAGTTTTTTATTGATTTCATTAAATTTATCTTTGTTATTTTCATCTAAAAAATATGGAAAATTTTGACTAAATTGATAAATACTTTCTTTTTCATTTTTAAAATCAATACTTTTTAGCTCATTAAATGCCAACTCTTTTTTAGATATTTTTTTGATTTTTTTATATCTTGGCATAAAAATTATTTTAAAAAGACAAAAAATGGCGATTAAAAATAAAATTAAAATTAAAAAAATCCACGGATATAAAAAGCTTAAATCAATTTCGCTAATGCCTTTAATATCTTTTAACTCTTTTAAAAGATCAAATTCTTGCATTTTAACGCCTTGCTATTTGTATGAGCTTTGAAAGTGGCTCATCATTTGTATAAATTTTGCCAAAAGAAACTTTATTTTGTAAAAAATGTTCTTTTAATTTTTCATCATGTGTTTTTAAAAGTTTTTTATATCTTTTAATAGAAATTTCATCCAAATTTGCTTCAAATTTATCTCCGTTAAATGGATTTATCAAATCAACATCATTTAAAGTTGTCAAATTTTCTTCAAATAAATCTCTTAAAACAACCACATAAACATCATTTTGATATGATATTTCACTTAAATCAATCTCTTCTAAAAAATCACTTATCAAAAAAACAGCAGCTTTTCTTTTAATGACACTATTTAAAAACTCACTCAATTTTTTAAAATCAATCTCCTTTTTAAAAGTATTTAGGTTTAAAATATCTTTTGTTATTTCATAGATTTCATTTTCATCACTAACTGGCTCATAAAAAAGCTCAGGTTTATTACTAAAAACAACTGGAAAAAGCAAATTTTTACCCATAGTTGTCGCAAGAGCCAAAAGTGTAAAAACTTCTGCTGCAAGATCTAGTTTAAGCCTACTTAAGCCAAATTTTAAACTACTGCTTAAAGCTAAAACTACAACAACATTCATCTGTTTTGTTTCATTAAAAACATTTGCTTTTAGCTCACCACTTTTTGCACTAGCTTTATAGTTAATACGCCTTAAATCCTCATTTTCATACTCTTTAATTTCTCTAAAATCAAGCCCATCGCCTTTTATCAAGCTTTCATAAAGACCAAAGTTTGAGTTAAAAACATTTTTTTTGGCTTTTATAAAAATTTCTTTTGCACGATTCATTGATCTATGGTGCCTTTATAGTGTTTAGGATTTTTTCTATTATAATATCTGGCGTTATATCTTTTGCTTTTGCTTTATAATTTAACATTATTCTATGCCTTAAAACGCCTTTTAAAACAGCTGCGATATCAAGTGGAGTTACATAGTCTTTGCCATTTATCATCGCATAAGCTGCACTTGATTTGTATAAATCAATACTTGCTCTTGGGCTTGCACCAAATTCCAAAAATTCACTAATTTGAGATAAGCCATATTCACTAGGTTTTCTTGTAGCAAAAATAAGTTTTATCATATATTTTTTAACTTCCTCATCAAAATGAATTTTTTTAAGTTCATTTTTTAAATTTAAAATTTCATCTTTTGAGGCAACTTGATTTATATTTTCAAAACCTTTTACAACAACTCTATTTACTATTTCAAGCTCTTCCTCGTAAGTGTTATAATCAACTAAAATTTTCATTAAAAATCTATCAAGCTGAGCTTCAGGAAGCTTATAAGCACCTTCTTGCTCAATTGGGTTTTGTGTAGCCATAACCAAAAAAGGTTCATCAAGCTTAAATGAATTATCGCCAATTGTAATTTGTTTTTCTTGCATAACTTCTAAAAGTGCAGATTGAACTTTTGAAGGAGCTCTATTTATTTCATCAGCAAGAAGCAAGTTTGTAAAAGCGGGTCCTTTTTTAAGATAAAACTCACCAGTTTTTACATTATAAACTTCAGTTCCTATAATATCACTTGGAAGAAGATCGGGTGTAAATTGAACTCTTTTAAACCTTATGCCAAGACTTTTTGCTAGTGCATTTATAGCTGTTGTTTTTGCTAAGCCTGGAACTCCCTCAACCAAAATATGACCGTTTGAAATAAGACCTATAAGTAAAGCATTAATAAGTTCATCTTGACCAACAACCACCTTACTTACTTCTTTTTTTATATCTTGTAAGATCATAATCCACCTTATATTATTTTTTAGTGAAATTATAATGATGATTGATTAATGATTTTTATATATTTTTAAAATATGATAAAATTTATTTATTTAATACTTCTTTAACTCTTGAAAAAGTATCATTTAAAGATAGGCTCAGTCTTATTATACTATCTTCGTTGGCTTTTAAAGAGTGCTTAACCATAGAATCAAGAGCTATCATATCAAACTGGTTTAAAATAACTTTTTCATTATCCACGCCAAACTCGATACTACCTTTTAAAACCTGAACTTTTATAGGGCTTGGAGCAAAATGCTCCTTCATAAAACTGCTTTTTGCCATACTAAGACAAATCTCTTTTGAAAATTTATCTTCATATAAAAGCTTAGCATTAACACCATCAAATTCAGTTTTGTTAAATTTATAAATTTGCATCATAATATCCTTTATTAAAATCTTAGGATATTATAACTTATATTTTGTTGTAGTTATTGATTTAAGTCAATAAAAGAGTTATAACTCTTTTATTTTTGATTATTTTCTAAGCTCTTTAATTTTTGCAGCTTTACCTCTTCTATCTCTTAAATAGAATAGTTTTGCTCTTCTAACTTTTCCATGTCTTAAAACTTTTATCTCTTCAAGGTTTTCACCATAAAGTGGAAAAACTCTCTCAACGCCAATATTGTTTGCGCCAATTTTACGAATTATAAAAGTTTGACCTGTTCCGGTTCCTCTTTTAGCTATACAAACACCTTCAAAATTTTGAATTCTTGTTTTTTCACCTTCGGTAATTCTTATAGCAACTCTTAAAGTATCGCCCGCACGGAATTCAGGAATACTTCTTTTAGAAACTTGAGCTTCCTCAAAAGCTTGTATATATTTATTTCTCATGATTGTCCTTTAAGTCAGGGCGAAAATAGTTTGTCTTTAATCTCGCCATTTGATTTTTTAAAGCTGATATTTTACCGTGATTTCCCTTTAAAAACTCTGAAGGCACAGATAAATTTTCAAAAATATTTGGTTTTGTAAAAGATGGTGCCTCTAAAAGTGAATTTTCAAAGCTTTCAACTTCCAGTGAATTGGCATTTCCTAAAACTCCATCTATGTTTCTACAAATCGCATCACACATGCAAAGAGCTCCAAGTTCTCCGCCTGTCATGATAAAATCTCCAACGCAAAAAACTTCATTTACATATTTTTCTATAACTCTTTCATCTATGCCTTCATAGCGTCCGCAAATAAAAGTAATATTATCTTTTTTTGAAAGTCTTTTTGCATCAATTTGCGTAAATTTTTTACCAACTGGAGTTAAGTAGATTATATGAGTATTGGGATTTTTATTTTTTATATTTAAAATTGCATCACTTAGTGGCTGGGTACCAATCAAAAGTCCAGCTCCACCACCTATCATATAATCATCAACTTTTTTATGCTTGTCCTTACTAAAATCTCTTGGATTTATAAAATCAACTTCAAAAAGATTTTTATCCAAAGCTCTTTTTAGTATAGAATCATCAAAATAAGGTTTTATAAGATTTTCAAAAAGAGTTATAAAGTTAAATTTCATGACTCTTTTAAAATAAGTTTTGCATTTTTTGTAAAAATTTGTTTTGCTTGGATTGAAATTTTATCTAAATATTCATCAATGTATGGCACGAAAAAGTTTTTTGTAAATCCTTGGCTCACTAACTTTTCATCAGTTTTTATCTCAAATAAAAAATTTGCTCCAACTTCTAAAATATCCACAACTTTTCCTAATGTTTCACCGTTTTCTACAACTTCAAGACCTATTATATCAAAGTAGAAATACTCATCTTTTTTTAATTTACAATTTTTTCTAGTAGCCTCAATGCTTTGATAAAGAAATTTATTTACCAAATTTGAAGCAAGCTCTATACTTTCATAATCTTTAAAAATTACTTGTGAGCTAGTGCTATTGTAAGATAAAATTTCAAGCATAGTGCCATCACTTAAAAAAAATTTAGCATTTTTTTTAAATTGTGATATAAAATCACTTTTATTATGTAGTTTTAAAGCTCCTCTTAGTCCTATGGTTTTGCCAATTTTGGCGACTGTAAGAAGCTCGCTCATAAAACTACTCTTCTAGGGCTTTTACACTAAATTTATAAGAAGCTGTATCTTTGGCTTTATAGCCAAGAACAACAGTTCTTATAGCGTTTATCATTTGACCATTTTTACCTATGAGTTTTCCGGTATCAGTTTTGTCTGCGTAAATGATAATTTCATAAAAATTATCATCAATTTTTACTTTTTCTATTTTTATCTTTTCTGGATACTCACATATAAGTAGGGCATATTGTCTGATAAATTCTTCAACCATTTCTAGCTCTATTTGGTTATTCTCTCTACACGTTCGCTAAGTTTTGCTCCAACACTTTTCCAATACTCTAATCTTTCAGCGTCAAATTTAACAACTTCAGGATTTGTCATAGGATCATAATAACCAATGCTCTCTATATATCCGCCATCTCTTCTTTTTCTACTATCTGTTACAACTATACGATAAAATGGTCTTTTTTTACGACCTATTTTTGTTAGTCTTACAACTGTTGCCATATTTTTTTCTCCTTGTTAATTTTAATATAAGCTTTATTATAAATAAAAAGATTTATTCATAATAAAACTTTCCGAGAAATTATCCCGGAAATTTTTGTCCACCTTGCATTAAAGATGCCATTCCACGAATGCCACCTTTGTTTGTAAGTTTTTTAGCAAGCTTTGAAGCATTTGTAAATTGTTTTATAAATTTATTAACTTCCATCTGTGTTAGGCCAGCTCCTGCAGCAATTCTTCTTTTTCTTGAATTATTTAACAAATCTGGGTTTTCTCTTTCTTTTGGTGTCATAGAGCCAATCATAGCTTTTATATGAACTATTTCTTTTGAATTATCTAAATCCATATCGCCTATTCTTTCGGCTAAATTTCCCATTCCTGGCAACATTCCAATTAAGCTTTTCATATTTCCAAGTTTTTTAACACTTTCAAGCTGACTTACAAAGTCATTAAATGTAAATTTCCCTTTTTTAATTTTTTTGGTTATATCTTTTACATCTTTTTCATTAAAAACAGCACTTGTTTTTTCAACCAAAGTAGCAAGATCGCCCTCGCCCATGATTCTTCCGACAATTCTATCAGGTATAAAGCCCTCTATATCGGCTACTTTTTCGCCTGTTCCAACAAATCTTAAAGGAACTCCAATTTGATGAGCTATACCAATAGCTACTCCACCCTTTGTATCAGCATCAAATTTGCTTAAAATAACTCCTGTTATTCCAAGTTCTTTGTTAAATGTATCAGCTGTTCTAACGCCATCTTGTCCACTCATAGCATCTGCTACATAAAAAATTTCATCTGGATTTATGGCGTTTTTAACCTCTTTTAACTCGCTCATTAAAGCTTCATCTATTGCAAGTCTTCCTGCAGTATCTACAAAAAGCACATCATAAAGCTCTTTTTTAGCTTTTTGTAAGGCCTCTTTTGCAACTTTAACAGGGTCTTTTTCATTTTCTATATAAAAAAGATCTATCTCGTTTGCCTCGCAAAGTTGTTTTAATTGCTCAACTGCAGCAAGTCTTTGTAAGTCTGCAGCAGCTATTAATACTTTTTTATTTTTTTGTTTTAGGTTATTTGCAAGTTTGACAGTTGATGTTGTTTTACCACCACCTTGAAGTCCACTCATAAGAACAACTGTTGGTGGCTTGCTTGAATAAACAAATCCTTGATTTCCTGGAGCTGTTAAAATATCTGTTAAATTCTTTTTAATTGAGTCTAAAAACTGCTTTTGCCCAATGCCATTTTCTTTTAAATCATCTTCTATCATAGCAACAAAATCTTTTGTTACTTTATGATGAACATCTGATTTTAAAAGTGCTTTTCTAAGCGTTACAAGGGCATTTTTAAGCGCCTTTTCATCATCAACAATTCTAAGCTTATTTACAGCTGATCTAAGTGATTCACCTATTTGTACAAACACATCTAACCTTTTAAAATATAATCAAAGGGCTTATTTTACAATAAACTTTCTTAAATTTGCTTAAAATTTCATATCTTTTGAAATCTCAAAACCAAACTCGTTAAAACTATTATCTAGTGGAGCTACAAAAGAATATCCTAAAATTTCAGTTTTATATGAGTGCAAAAAAAGTCTTTTTGAGCTTAGTTTTGCATACTTTTCATCACCAATTACAGCGTGATCATAAGCAGCTAAATGCACTCTTATTTGGTGAGTTCTGCCTGTTTTAATCTCTATTTTGACAAGTGATTTTTTACCACTTACCATAAATGGATAAACGGTAGTAAAAGCAGTTTTTCCATTATCTGATATTTTAGAAAATGCTTCATTTCTACCTTTTGAATTATTATTTTTTATAGTTAAAATCTTATCATTAATTTCTATTTTTTCACTAACAATACCATTTACAATCGCAATATATGTTTTTTTTACATTTAAATTTTTAAACTCTTTTATAACTTTTTGTCTAAATCCCTCATTTTTAGCTAAGAGTATAACGCCACTTGTTTCTTTATCAAGTCTATTAATAAGTGGAAATTTATATTTTTTTTCAATATCCAAGCTATTTATAAACTCAGGTTTATTTATAGCCAAAATATTTTCATCTTCAAAAATGATAGTTGGTTTTTTTAATTTTGTTACTTTAAATTTTGCACTTGTGTTAACTAACCCTCTTGCTAAAATTATTTTCTTGCCACTTAAATAAACTAAACCGCTATCAATCAAGCTTTTAGCCTCATTGTTTGAGATATTTTCTTGCAAAGCTAAAAGTTTATATGCTTTTTCAACAGCCATTTTGTTCCTTTATTTTTATTTTTATCAAATTTTCTATACTTTTTAAATCGGCTTTATTTTTAATCATTGTTTTACTCAAATTTGAACTTAATAGCTCATTTAAATTTGATAAATCACTAAAATTTACACCATCAACAAGCTCAAATAAAGCCTTTTGGTTATGATAAAAATAACCATTTATTAAAGGCTTATTAAATTGAGCTATTTCTATTGGATTATGCCCGCCAATACCGTCTATAAAGCTTCCTCCGAGTACAACAACATCACTTATTTTATAAAAATTTATAACTTCATTCATTGTATCAAGCAATATAATATTTGATTTAAAACCTAAATTTTGTGAAAATTTTTCAAATTTTAGATTAAATTTTTTAGCAAAATCTTCACAAATTTTAGCTACTTTACAAAATCTTTCAGGATGCCTTGGTGCGATTATAAATTTTTGATTTTTATTTGGCGTTATATTATTTAAAATAAGCTCTTCCTCGCCATCATGAGTACTTGCAATGGTTACTAAAAACTCACTAAATTTAGGATAATCTTTGCTTGCTGGTTTAAAATTTGCACTTTTTATATTTCCAACAACTTCTATGTTTTTTGCTCCTAAATTTAAAAGTCTAGTTTTATCAAGCTGGCTTTGAGCTAATACTAAATCAATATATTTAAAAATTTCTTTATAGTAAAATTTAAATTTTTCATATCTTTTATATGATCTATCACTAATTCTTGCGTTTAAAAGTATCACGTAAGAGCCATTTTTTTTAGCAGTTTTTACCAAATTTAACCAAAGCTCAGCCTCAAAAACAACTAAAACTTTACTTTTTGTAAGCCAAAAAGGTATAAAACACTCAAATGGTAAAAATCTTGTATTTTCATTTAGGCTTTTTGCTTTTTCAAAACCTGTTGCAGTCGTCGTTGTAAATGAAAAGCTTTCAAATTTTAAAGCTAAAATCTCAAGTGCTGAAATTTCTCCAAAACTGCAAGCGTGAAAATGCACATCAGCTTTTTTTAGTGGAGGATTTTTATATAGAAAAAATCTTGCAGGAAGGCTTTTTTTATACTTTTTTTTAAATGAAAAAACCAATATAAAAGGAGTTAAAAAAAGCCAAACAAAAAAAGAAAATAAGTTATAAAACACTATTTTTCTTCGTCATTAAAATCTTTATAAAGTATTCTTCCACAATTTGGACAAGTTACAATTTCATCAGATCTTATAACGTTGCTGTAAGTTTTATCATTTATATGCATAAAACAGCCATAACATGCTTGTTTTTTAACTTTTGCAACAGCTGTATTTCCTGCCCATTTTCTAATTTTCTCATAAAAAGAGATGATTTTTTGATCCATTTTTTTTACAAGCTTGTCTTTTTCAAGATAGAATTTTTCCCTTTGGCTTTCTATATCTTTTAGTTCATCTTCTGTGCTTTTTTGGATATTTTCAAACTCATCTTTTAGTACTTTTTCTTTCTCTAAAAGCTCATTTTGGTTTGATTTTTTATTTTCCATCAAATTTTCAAGTCTTTCTATCTCATCATTTGCAGAACTTAACTGATCTTTTGTAAGCTCTTCTTCAAGTTGAAGTGATTTTAACTCTCTTTCAGTTTTTACGGCTGAGTGTTTTTTAGTACTTGCTTTTAGTTGTGAGTTTAAATCTTTTATGTGATTATCAGTTTTTTTTATCTCATCAGCTAAATCCTCTATCTCTTTATTTGAATCTTCAACTTCTTTTTGAGCTTCTGAAATTTCGTTTTGTTTATCGCTAAGCTCTTTTTGAATAGCTGCAATTTTTGGTGAAAAACCATCAATATTTTTATCGAAATTTGATAGCTGTATTAATTGTTCTAAATTTTTGTTCATAAATTTTCCTCTTAAATGTATAAAAATGGATTGATTGAATTTGTTATTATAATATTTAAATTGTATTTTTGCAAATTTTTAGCTAAAGATTGCCCAAAATAGGCCTCGCTTTCAAAGTGGTTTATATCAATTAAAGATATTTTATTTTCTAAGCTTTCAAGTGCGCTATGGTATTTTATATCTCCAGTTAAAAAACAATCTGATTTAAAGCTTCCTAGTAAATCTGCTCCACTTCCAGTACAAAGCGTAGCTGTTTTTATAAACTCACCTGCCTTTACAACTCTTAGATTTGAAATTTTAAGTTTTTGTTTTATCTCTTTTGCAAACTCATCAAAACTTTTATTAACTTCAAAAAATACTAAAAAATCGCGAATTTCAGTGATTTCATAACCTAAAATTTCACTTGCTACAAACTTGTTTAAAACAAATTTATCAAAATTTGTGTGCATTGAGATAAGTTTTATATCTTTTTTAATAATCTCATAAATTAAATTTGATGGATAAATGCTAGGATTTAGACTTTTTAGGCCTTTAAAAATTAAAGGGTGGTGAGTTATAACAAGTGAGTTTTTTTCTATTTTTTTAATTAAATTTGAATCTAAATCAATACTTGCATAAATTTTATCAAACTCATCGTCCATATTTCCCAAAAGCAATCCTGAGTTATCCCAGCTTTCTTGAGCTTCAAAAGGTGCAACCTCATCTAAAATTTGATAAATTTCAGCTATTTTCATCTGTAAAATACTCACTAAATTTTTCTTTTAAGCTAGGATCATCTTTGCTTGCATACACAATAGCACATCCTTTTGCTAAATATCTTATTTTAAGAATAAAATCTTGTCTTTGAGTTACACTTATCGCACCTCTTGCATCAAGTAAATTAAATATGTGTGATGCAAGCATGCAGTAATCATACGCAGGAAGAGATAATTCTTTTTTAAGAGTTTTCAAACACTCATTATAGGCGTTTTCAAAAGATTTAAAAAGCATATTTGTATCAGCTACCTCAAAACTATACTTACTAAACTCATACTCACTTCTTTTATGAACATCTCCATAAGTTATCACATCACCTTTAAATTCATTCCAAACTATGTCAAAAACATTTTCTTTGTTTTGTAAATACATAGCAAGTCGCTCCAAGCCATAGGTTATCTCACCACTTATAGGCTCACACGCAATTCCTCCAACTTGTTGAAAATAAGTAAATTGAGTTACCTCCATACCATCAAGCCAAACTTCCCAACCAAGTCCCCAAGCTCCAAGAGTTGGGCTTTCCCAATTATCTTCAACAAATCTTATGTCATGATTTTTAAGATTAAAACCAATAGCTTCCAAACTTTTTAAATAAAGTTCTTGAATATCGCTAGGGCTTGGTTTTAAAATAACTTGAAATTGATAATACGCGCCCAATCTATTTGGATTTTCACCATATCTTCCATCTGCAGGACGTCTAGATGGTGCCACATAAGCTGCTCGCCAAGGCTTTTTACCAAGACTTCTTAAAAAAGTTGCGTGATGAAAAGTCCCAGCTCCTGCAGGAATATCGTAAGGTTGAACTATCACACAACCTTGGGCTTGCCAAAAATCTTGCAAAGTTAAAATTATTTTTGAAAATGTCATTTATCTTCCTTCAAGATAATTTCAATTTTACTTGAATCTTCACAAACTTTTTTTGCCATATTTGCTCTATCATTTTTAATTTTTAAAGCAAGCTCTTCATTGCTTAAAGACAGAATTTGACTTGCAAAATAAGCTGCATTTTTCGCACCTGCTTTACCAACTGCAAAAGTAGCAACTGGAATACCTCCTGGCATTTGAACAGTTGAGTAAAGTGAATCAACCCCGCCCAAAGCTCCACCACCTGCTGGAACTCCTAAAACTGGTTTTGTTGTAAGTGATGCAACCACGCCTGCTAGATGAGCTGCCATTCCCGCAATGCAGATAAAAGCTTCACAACCTTTATTTTGTGCTGCTACAACATAATCATGTGTTCTTTGAGGACTTCTATGAGCAGAACTTACTATCATTTCGTATTTCACGCCAAAGATTTCAAGCACCTTAGCTGCCTCATTTGCAATGTCTAAATCACTTCCACTTCCCATTATAATAGATACAAATTTCATTTAATTTCCTTTCTTTTACTCTATTTCTTTTCTTAAAAAACTGAAATTAGGTAGTTTTATGGGCGAAATTATTTGATTTAAATTCCCGCTGTGAATTTCATCAAATTCTTTGTTATTTTTCGCTTTTAAAACTTTAAATTCAAGCCAGAATTTACCATATTTTTCATAAATTTTCCCTATTTCATTCTCAATTGTTTCAATTTTGCTATCTTTTGGAGCTAAAATTTCATAAGGTGTGTTTTTAGAAATTTTAAACTTAACATCAAAAAACTCACCATCTAAAGTGATTGCACAAACTTGATGAGTGCCCTCTTCTAAAGTTGAGTTAAAATTTTGTGTATCTTTTCTCTCAAATGGACGACTTACTAAATATCCATCTGTAAAACCACGATTTTTTAAAGTATGAAGTTCTTTTTGATAAATTTCAGCATTAAATTTACCACTAAGTGCATCATCAATTGCCATTCTATAAGCATTTGTTGAACATGCGGCGTAATACTGAGATTTTGTTCTTCCTTCTATTTTAAAACTATCAACAGCTCCACTTTGCATAATTTTTTCAACATAAGAACTTAAATTTAAATCTTTTGAGTTCATTATATAAGTGCCATTTTCATCTTCATTTAACTTAAATAACGCACCACTTTCATCATTTTTAGCATAAATTTCATAATTAAATCTACAATCATTTGCACAACTTCCACGGTTACTAAATCTACCACTTTGCAAAGCTGAAATCAAACATCTTCCACTATAAGCAAAACACATAGAACCATGAATAAAAATTTCAATATCTAAATTTGGTACTTTTTCTTTTATTGCAATTACATCTTTTAGTCCTATTTCTCTAGCTACAACCACTCTTTTTACACCCATATCATAATAAATTTGAGCATCCATATAATTCATAACATTTGCTTGGGTTGAAAGATGAATTTCAGTATCTGGAGATATTTTTTTAGCTAAGCTTATAATGCTTGGACTTGCGATTATAAAGGCATCAACACCTAAATCTTTTAAAAACTCAATATGGGTTTTAAACTTATCAAGCTGAGCATTAAATGGAAATCCATTTATAGTGGCGTAGAATTTTTTACCCATTTTGTGCGTAAATTCAACGCCCTCTTTAAAACTCTCTTTACTAAACTCTTTTGCGCTTCTTTGCCTTAGAGAAAAAGCTCCTACACTTGCATACACAGCATCAGCTCCATAACTTAGTGCGATTTTAAGTTTTTCTAAATTTCCAGCAGGTGATAAAAGCTCAGGTTTTTTCAAAATATTTCCTTTTTTTAAAAATCCAAATTTTGCATTATATAAAAAATTATTTTAAAAGGTGCTTTGAAGCTAAAATTTAAATCTATCAATAAATCTTTTTTTCTTAGTAGGCTTATTTTTAATTTTTTCTTTTGTTAGGATAAGTTTTTCTATTTCAGATTTTTTTACACCACTTAACAAAAGATTTTTAATATTTTGCATCTGTTTTTGACTAAATTCTTTTTTTGCATAAAAACTAACTTTCTCATAGCTTAACCCTTGGTTAAAACCATCTCTTATTTCGGCCATTCTTAAATTTCCAAACTCGCTTTTTGCAAATAAATTTATCTTTTTTAAAGAGAGTTTATTTTTAAACCCCTCTTTTATCTCACTCATCTGATGCCAACCAAATTTAGTTTTATCAATTAGTGGGTAAATTTCATCGAGGTTAAAATTTGACAATATAGCTTTTCTTAAAATATACATTTGGTTTGAGTTGTACTCATTTTTAGCATATTTGCAAATCTCATCAAAGCCAAGAGAGTTTTCAAAACCTTTTCTTATCTCAGCCATTTGATGAGAGTTAAATTTTATTTTTGCATAAAATTCTATCTTATCAAAGCCAAGAGAGTTTTCAAATCCAAGTTCAACTTCTCTTAGCTGATGAGTATTAAATTTATACTCATCTTTGCATTTTTGTAAAAAATCATCTTTTTGCATTTAAAAGCCCTTTTGTAGAATAGTTAAATTATACCTTACAAAGCTTTTAAAATAGATTAAAATTAATTATATTCCTCTATTTGCCATTATGATTTTTATCTCATCTTCGTTTATGCCAACCATTGCTTCGCCTAAATCTTCACTAACTTCTGCAATAATGTCAGGATTGTCATAATTTTTTGCTGCTTTTACGATAGCTTTTGCTCTTTTTTCAGGATTTCCTGACTTGAAAATTCCACTTCCTACAAAAACGCCTTGTGCACCTAAAACTCTCATTAAGGCTGCATCTGCTGGTGTTGCAACGCCACCTGCACTAAAATTTGCAACTGGAAGTGAGCCATTTTCATGCACATATAAAAGCATCTCATAGCTAACTCCTAAGTTTTTTGCCTCATTAAAAAGTTCATCTTTATTTAAATTTGAAATGCGTCTTATATCACTCATTATTGATCTCATGTGTGTTACTGCTTGAACCACATCTCCGGTTCCAGCTTCTCCTTTTGTTCTTATCATCATCGCACCTTCGCTAATTCTCCTAAGTGCTTCACCTAAATTTCTAGCACCGCAAACAAAAGGTGTTTTAAACTCACGCTTATTTACATGATATACATTATCAGCCGGGCTTAAAACTTCGCTCTCATCTATAAAATCAATCCCTATACTTTCTAAAATTCTTGCTTCAACGATATGGCCAATTCTGCATTTTGCCATAACTGGAATTTTAACTGCATTCATGATGCTTTTTATCATTTTTGGATCACTCATCCTTGAGACACCACCAGCTGCTCTAATATCTGCTGGAACTCTTTCAAGCGCCATAACTGCAACAGCACCACTTGCTTCTGCGATTTTAGCTTGATCTGGTGTTACAACATCCATTATAACTCCACCCATAAATGACTTAGTTGCATTTTCAGCATTTTTTAAAAATTCACAAAAATTTGACATATTTTCTCCTTATAATTTTAAAACTTGCAAATTATAAAAAAAATATGGTATTATTTCAATAGTCATTTTAATAGAATTTAATAATATCAGTTTAGGATAGAAATGCTTACTTACAATATCGAAAAAAATTCGAAAAAACTACTTTATTTACAACTTTATGAAAATATTAAAAATGATATCTTAAACTTAAAGATAAAAGACAAGCTTCCATCAAAAAGATCGCTTGCAAACCATCTCAATATAAGTGTCATAACTGTAGAAAATGCTTATAATCAGCTTATTATGGAAGGATTTATATACTCGGTTCCTAAAAAAGGATATTACGCAAACAAGGGCATTCAAAAGCAGATAAAACCAATTATTAAAAAACAAAATTTCAATGAAAATGCTAAATTTTTAAAAGAAAAAAATCTTTTAAATTTAAGCTTTTCAACAAACAGTGAGCCATCTTTTCCACTATCAACTTGGAAAAAACTTTTAAGAGAGGTTCTATCAAAAAATAGTGATGAAATTTATGAAAAAGTCCCATTTAATGGCACCTTAAAACTAAGACTTGCCATAAAAAAACACTTATATGAATATCATAATTTAATTTGTGATGAAAATAATATCATAATAGGTGCTGGCTCGCAACACCTCTATACTTTAATTTCACAACTTTTAGATAAAGATTTAATATATGCCCTAGAAAATCCAAGCGATACAAAAATAGGAAAAATATATAAGAGTTTAGGTGTAAAATGCGTTTTTTTAGACATTGATAAATCAGGAATGAGCTATGAAAAGCTTTTAAAAAGCAGTGCAAGTATCGCACATATTTCTCCATCATCACATTTTCCAACTGGAATTTTAATGAAAGCAAAAAGAAGAAGCGAACTACTTAAATGGGCTAGTTTAAAAGAAAATAGATACATTATAGAAGATGAATATATGGGAGAAATTAGACAAAAAATAGTTCCAACTCTAAAAAGCTTAAATCATGAAAAAGTTATATTTTTAAATACTTTTTCAAAAACATTGCTTCCAACTTTAAGGGTTAGCTATATGGCTCTTCCATCAAATTTAACTTTAAAATTTAAACAAAATTTGTCATTTTACTCATCGGCCGTGCCAATTTTTGAACAACTTACTTTGGCTAAATTTATAAATGATGGATATTTTGAAAGATTTTTAAATAAATTAAAAAGACAAAATTTAATAAAAAAAGAGGGTTTTTTAAATAAATTTAAAGAGCTAAGTATAAATAATTCAGATGTAACTTTTAATGAAACACACGCTTTTATAAAATCAAATTTATCTGATGATAAAGTAAAGCAACTTGCTTCTAAAAATGGTTTTTTTATAAATACAATGAGTGATTTTTACTATAAAAACGCACCTAAAAATAGTTCTTTCTTGATTGATTATAACTGCAATATGGAAAATGTTAAAAAATTCTTAAATATACTTTTATAAAAATATCTGAAATTTACAAAAAATAAAACACTGAATTTATAAAGTTTTATAAAAAAATAACTCTAAATATGTTAAAATAATTAGTTTATTCCAAAGGAGAGAAAAATATGGGTAAATTTGTAAAAAACAAAGATGAATTTTTAAAATTTTGTGATGAAAATGAAGTTGCATTTGTAGATTTTAGATTTACAGATTTAAAAGGAACTTGGCACCATATTTCATATAATTATAAAAGATTGCCTAAAGATTTCGATGAAGGGCTTCCATTTGATGCAAGCTCAATCGAGGCTTGGCAACCAATCCATAAATCTGATATGATTTTAAAACCAGATTTAGAAACTGCTTTTTTAGATCCATTTACTGCTGATGTTACAATCATTGTAATTTGCGATGTATATGATATCTACAAAGGCAAAATGTATGAAAAATGCCCACGATCTATAGCAAAAAGAGCAGAAGCCTTTTTAAAAGAAAGTGGCATTGGTGATGCTTGCTATTTTGGACCTGAAAATGAATTTTTTATTTTTGATGATGTAAAAATAGTAGACTCTATGAATTGTGCGATGTTTAATGTAGATAGTGAAGAAGGTGAATGGAATAGCGCTAAGGAGTATAAAGACTCTTATAACACAGGCCATCGCCCAGGACCAAAAGGCGGATATTTTCCAGTTCAGCCAATTGATAGCATGGTTGATTTAAGAGCTGAAATGGTGCAAGTTTTAGAGCAAATTGGAATAGAAACTTTTGTATGTCACCATGAGGCTGCTCAAGCTCAAGGTGAAATAGGCGTTAAGTTTGGCTCTTTAGTTGAGGCTGCTGATAATGTTCAAAAATATAAATATGTTGTAAAAATGGTAGCTCACTTAAACGGAAAAACCGCAACTTTCATGCCAAAGCCACTTTATGGAGATAACGGAAGTGGTATGCATGTACATCAAAGCATTTGGAAAAATGGAAAAAATCTCTTTTATGAAAAAGGAAAATATGGAAATTTAAGCGATATGGCAAAATATTATATAGGTGGAGTTTTAAAACACGCTAGAAGCCTTTCAGCTCTTACAAATCCAAGCATTAACTCATATAAAAGATTAATCCCTGGTTTTGAGGCACCAAATATTTTAACATATTCTTGCCAAAACCGCTCAGCTTCAATTAGAATTCCTTATGGAGCTGGTGAAAATAGTACAAGAGTTGAGATGAGATTTCCAGATTCATCAGCTTGCCCATATTTAGCTTTTTCAGCACTTTTAATGGCAGGAATTGATGGTATAAAACACAAATATGAACCAGTTGGCCCAATGGATATAAATTTATTTGAACTTCATCTTGATGAAATTAGAGAAAAAGGAATAGAACAATTCCCTCACACACTAAGAGGAAGCTTGGAATCTTTAATAAGAGATAATGAGTTTTTAAAACCTGTTATGTGTGATGATTTTATACAAGCATATCAAAGATTTAAATTTGAAACTCAAGTTTGGCCTTATGAGGCAAGACCTACTCCATTTGAGTTTAAAACTACCTATTCTTGCTAATTATCTTTTAAAAATTTAAGGGGAAATTCTCCCCTTTTTTAAGGAATAAAATGAACTTTTTTGTCACTGCAACAAATACAGATGTTGGTAAAACTTTCGTAACTTCTTCACTTTTAAAAGCCTTTTTAGACGAAAATTTAAACACTGTTGCCATAAAACCAGTTCAAAGTGGATGTGCGCCAGATACTTTAACCGATGCTATGGTCTATACAAAAATTTCAAGTAAAAATAACTTTACTCCAAGATATTCCTTAAAATTTCCATCATCACCAGAGTATGCTGCAAAAAAAGAAAATATAAAAATAGATTTTAATGAAATTTTAAAATACTGCAATGATTTTTTGCAAAATTATGAAAATGTACTTATTGAAGGAGCTGGGGGGCTTTTTGTTCCACTTAATGAAAAAAGCTACATTATAGACCTTATACAGGCTTTAAATTTGCCTGTTGTTTTAGTTTGCAAAAATGAACTTGGTGTTATAAATCAAATTCTTTTAAGCATAGAAGCTTTGGAAAACAGAGGTTTAAAACTTGATTTAATAGTGTTAAATTTTAGTGATTTAAACGATGAGATAAGCCTTTCAAATTTAGAATATTTAAAAGATAAATTTAACTGTGATATTATAAATTTAGAGCCAAATTTAAGCATTCAAAAAGCATCTTTAAAATTTAGAAATTTTATAAAAAATTATAAAAAAACTGATGATTTTATTGACTTAGAGTTTGATAAAAATCATCTTTTTCATCCATACACCTCATCTATAAAACCTCTTAAAACTTATGGCGTAAGCAATGCAAAAGATAGCTATATCTATATAGATGATGAAAAATTTCAAAATAAAGCATTAATTGATGGGATGAGTTCTTGGTGGTGTGCATATCTAGGCTATAAAAACACTGACTTTAATAAAGCCATAATTAAGCAAATTAATAAATTTTCTCATGTTATGTTTGGAGGACTAACTCACGCTCCTGCCATAAATTTAGGCAAAAAATTACTTAATTTAATGCCAAAAAATATGGATAAAATTTTTTATAGTGATAGTGGATCAGTTAGTGTTGAAGTGGCTTTAAAAATGGCTTTACAATACCAGCAAAACAAAAATCCACATAAAACAAAAATAGCAACTTTTAAAGGTGGTTATCACGGAGATACATTTGGTGCTATGAGCGTTTGTGACCCAGTAACTGGAATGCACTCTTTGTTTAAAAACACACTCGCAAAACAAATTTTTATGCCAAAACCAACCTCTAAATATGGTTTTGATTTTGATGAAAAAAGCCTTGTAGAGATGAAAAAAATCATCTATGAAAACAAAGACGATATTGCAGCCATCATAGTTGAGCCAATTGTTCAAGGAGCTGGTGGGATGTGGTTTTATCATGAAAATTATCTTAAATTTTTAAGAGAAATTTGCGATGAAATAGATGCACTTTTAATCTTTGATGAAATTGCAACAGGCTTTGGAAGATTAGGTGAAATGTTTGCTTACAAAATAGCTAATGTAAGTCCTGATATAATATGCATTGGAAAAGCGCTAACTGGCGGAGTTATGAGCTTTGGGGCTACAATTTGTTCTAAAGAAGTAGCTGATGGAATTTGCAAAAATAACAGAGTTTTTATGCACGGTCCAACATTTATGGCAAATCCTTTAGCTTGCAGTGTAGCGATAAAAAGCTTAGAAATTTTAGAAAATTCAAATTTTAAAGAAAAAGTTAAGCATATAGAAAAACTATTAAAAAATGAACTCATTAAATGCTATGATTTTCAAAGCGTTAAGGATGTTAGAGTTTTAGGTGCTATTGGAGTTGTAGAAATTGATAAAGAAGTAAATACAGAAAATATCCAAAGTTTTTTTGTAGAAAATGGAGTTTGGATAAGACCTTTTGGCAAAAACATCTATGTAATGCCACATTTTACACAAAATAATAAAGAGTTAAAAACTCTTTGTGATGCTATTTATAACGCAATTAAATTTAAAAAATACGAGTAAAAATGAGTATATTATTTTTTATATATTTGTTTATAATTTATTTTATAGGATACTTAGAGTTTAAAAAAACTAAAAATGTCACTCACTATACAATTTCTAGCAAAAATGCCTCTTGGTATTTAGTTGGTGGCTCAATTATTGCATCATGCATTGGAGGAAGTGCAACAATAGGTGTAATAAGCTTAAGCTATGAAGTTGGTTTTCCAGCCATTTGGTGGCTTTTAAGCGGAGCAAGTGGACTTTTAGTTTTATGTATATTTTTAGCTAAAAAAATAGCTATTTCAAAAGCTCTCACAATGCCTGAAATGATAGAGTATTATATAGGAAAAAAAGCAAGGTTTATAGCTTCTATTATTATAGTTCTTGCTTGGAGTAGTATTTTAGCAGCACAACTTTTAGCAAGTGCTTGGATACTAGCTGCTATTTTAAAAACTCCATTTAATTTTGCTATTTTTGTAAGTGCATTTATCATAGTTACTTATTCTATTTTAGCAGGTCAAGCAAGTATTTTAAAAAGTGATTTGGCACAAAGTATGTTGATGTTTATAACGTTTTTTATAATTATTTTATGGTTTATTTTTGTAAAAGATGTTTCGGTAGCAAATTTAAATTTTGAGCTTTTAAATGATAAATTTACCATTTCAAGATGGAGTTACTTTATGCTTATAATTGGTGGAAGCTATGTAGTTTGCCCAATGCTCTTTGGAAGAGTTTTGAGTGCAAAAAGCAAATTTGATGCAAAATTTGGCGTGGCATTTGGCGTTATAGGTATTGTAATAGGCGCTATCATGGTTGTTTTAATAGGTCTTATTTCACAAAATTTTATAAATCCAACTGTTATAAATGATCAAATTTTAACAAAAGATATTTGTGAAACTCTACCGCCATTTTTAGGAGCTATTTTATTAATAGTTTTATTTTCAGCTATTATTTCATCGGCTGATTCATGCTTAATTACTGCAAGTAGCGTTTTTTGTAATGATATTTTAAAAACAAAGTCGCTAAAAATTTATAGAATTTTTACTATTTTATTTGGTCTTTTTGCCCTACTTCTTACTTTTGGCAAAAAAAATATTTTAGGATATTTACTTGGAGCAAATGATATTTATGTAAGTGGAGTTGTTTTAGTTGTTTTTATAGCTATGATAAGTAAGAAAAAATTAAATGAAAATATATGTTTATTTGCTATGATTATAGGTGGAGGAGTTGGACTTATAGGAGCTATGAGTGATGAAAAAATTTACTCATTTATAGCTTTATTTTTAGCATTTATTATTTCAGTTTTAGCACATTTTAAAGGAGAGAGAGTTGAAGCCAGAAATCAATGAACTTACAAATTTTTTAGCTGATTATGCAGATGCGCTAAGTGGCGTGGGAGCGTATAATGCAAGAGTTATAAGATGCGTTAAAAGAATAGCCTCACACTATGGATATAACGCCTCTATATTTATACTCATTAAATTTATAAACCTAACTGTAAGCAACAAAGAAAACCCTGAAATTAGAAAATCTTTTATAAAAGATGCAACTCAAAAAGAGATAAATTTAGAAACTATTTCAGATCTTAGTGCATTAAGCTGGGCGGTAAGTGATGAGAACTTAACCCTTAAAGAAACAAAAGAAATTTATCAAAAAATCATAGCAAAGAAAAAAAGAAATGTTTTAATTTCTTTTGCTTTAACAAGTATAGCTTTTGGAGCATTTTGCAGGCTTTTTGGTGGAGATATTTTTGGAGCCATATTTGTAATTCTTGGTACATTTTGTGGAGTTTTATCAAAATTTTTACTGAATTTTAAAAAAGTTGATATTAGGATAGCTTATATATTTTGTGCTTTTATCTCATCATTTATTGCATATTTAGGATATAAATTTGGATTTAGCAAAACACCTGAAGCTTCAATTAGTTCAAGTATTTTATATCTTTTTCCAGGCATTGCTTTAATAAATTCAATGTTTGATATTTTAGATAAAAATGTTTTAATAGGACTTAGTAGAGCCGTAAATGCTACTATTTTAATACTTTGTATGAGTATTGGAATTTATATAACTTTATCATTAGTAGATTTTGGACTTATCTCATGAATACGTTTTTAATAGATGCAATATTTGCTGCAATTGCTGGACTTGGTTTTTCATACGCTAACAAGCCACCAAAGCGAATTTTAATTTTTTGTGCTACACTTGGTGGTTTTGGATACTCTCTAAGAGTTATTTTTATGAACTATTTTAGTTACACAATATCAACTTTTATAAGCGCTATTTGTGTAAGTTTTGTAGCTGTTTTTTTAGCTAGAAGGGTAAAAACCCCTATTGAAATAATTGCATTTCCATCACTTTTGCCAATGATACCAGGACTTTATGCTTACAAAGCAATGCTTGCAATGTTTTTATTTATACAAACAGATATAGAAAAGAAAAAATCTCACTATTTAGTTGAAATATTTGACTACGGCTCAACAGCAGTTTCAGCTATATTTGCTCTAGCTGTTGGAGTTAGCGTTGTAATATTAATTTTTTATGAAAAATCTTTTACAATGACTAGAAATAAAGATTTTAAAAAAAGATATTTAGACTAAATTTGGAGTAAAAAACTCCAAATTTACTATTTTGCGCCTTTATAAATATTTGATTTAACGATGAAATTATCTAAATTATATGCCAAATTTACAACTCTTTTTATATCATTTAAAGTTATGCTATCAATTAAACTCATCATCTCATCATAGTTGTAAAAATAATTTTTATAAAGCAAATCTTGACTTAACTGATTTAGCCAAAAATTTGGGGTTTGATAAAGTTTTTCTAGTTTTACTTTTAAAGCAAGTTTTACACTTTTAAGCTCTTTTTCATCATCGTAAGAAGTTTTTAATAAATTTATTGTATTTTTAACATTTTTGACTATTGTGTTTATGTTTTTTACATCGCTTGTAAAATAAATACTTATACTTGCTTTTTTGTAAGGCTTATTTTGAAGCTCGTTGTGAGCATAAATTCCATAAACCATAGAATCTTCTTCTCTTATTTTTTCTCTTAAAAGTATATTTAAAATATCTGTTCCAAGGCTTAATGCAAGTGCATTTTTAGGTGTGTATTTAAGATCATAACTATTTATAAAAATACTATTTTTAGATGAGTTTTCTTGCAAATATTTTCTTGTAAAATTTTTTCTTCCTAAAATTTGACGGATGCCATCATCTTTTATAAAAGTTTGATTTTTATCTGTACTTAAATTTCCGATATAGTTTTTAGAAATTTTAATAAATTCTTTTGGGCTCATATCTCCTACAAATACAAAATCATACTCTCCTGCGTTTAGAAAAGCTTTTTTTAGCATATTTTCTAAGTTATTTTTATCTAAATTTAAAATATCATCCTTACTTGAAAAACGCATTTTATAGGAGTTGTTAAAATAAAACTCATTAAACTCTTTTTCAAATTTATAATCTGGATGATTTAAATTTTTAGCCAATAGATCAAGTGCTAATGTTTGATATCTTTTAAGATACTCATCATCTATTTTTGGATTTTCAAAATCAGTAAAAAATGCTTTTAACAAATTTTCAAAGTCTTTAACTTGAGCATTTCCAATATACCCTAAAGATGTTTTATCGATAAATTTTTTATATTCAAACATCTGTCCAGCTGTTATTTTCCTAACCTCATAATCGTTAAACTTACCAATTCCACTTCCATTTGAAATATTTATAGCAAAGTTAAGATTTATAATATCATCAAAATTTGTAAGACCGCCTTTTTTAAAAGCTTTAAAATAAATGGTATCTTTATTTGTATTTACCTCTTTAAAATAGACTTTTGCACCATTTTCAAACTCAAATTTATATATTAAATTTTTATCGACACTAGAGCTTATTGGAGATTTATTTGCTAACTTTTTTTCTAAAATGACTTTAGGTAAATTTAGACTATCATCTTTTAAAATTTGAGCATTTTCTTGCAAAATTTTAAACTCATCTTTGCTTAAAGAAATAGGTTTTTTTGTTGTTAAATTTACTAAAACTCCACTACTTGAAATACTTTTTTTAAACTCTTTATTTATCTCATCAAGAGTTATTTTATCAATAATATTTTGACTTATTTCTTTTTCATCTTTTGGACTTAAAAAAGTTGTGTCATCTTCTATTAAATTTAAAATTTCAGAAATTATTTCAGAATTATATCTTTTTTGTTTTTTTTCAAAATTTGCTAAATTTTGTGCTAAAAGTTCTTTTTTTGCAATTAAAAAATCATCTTTATTAAAGCCATTTTTTTGAACTGTTTTAATAATTGAAATAAGCTCACTTAAACTAGCATTAACATCATCTTTTATAACTGTTGCATAAAATGAGTTTAGTTTTTTTAAATTATATAAATTTATATCATAATAATTTGTGGTTAAAAGCGTCTTGCTTTTGGACTTTCTTTTTTCGTTTAGCAAAGAAAACATTTTTGAAATAAATCTATTTTTATAGTCTTTTTCCAAATTTTCAATGCTGTTTATTTTATAAGGAGTATCCTCAAACATTATAGAAACTGAATTATTTGCTATATCTTCATCGTTTGGATTAAAAATAACAAGATCTTTAAAATAACCTATATTTTTATCCACTCTTTTTGTAAAATCACTATTTTTTATATTATCAAAATACTTTTTTATGAGAGTTTTGGCTTCGTTTTCATTAAAATCTCCAACTATTATTAATTTTGCATTATTTGGAGTGTAAAATTTATTATAAAACCCTTTTAAAAGAGCTGGAGTTGCATTTTTTATTATATTCATATCGCCAATTGGAAGTCTACTTGCATAAATACTATCTGGATAAAAATATTTTAATCCTTGATTCATTATTCTAACATAGGCATTTTTTCTATTTCTTTCTTCTTCGATGATTACCCCTTTTTCAGCTTCTAAATCATCTTTTTCAAACAAAGCCTTAAAGCCCATATTTGATAAAACACTCAATGCCTTATCTAAATTTTCTTTTTTTATATCAAGTTTATAAATAGTTTCATTAAAACTAGTTGCAGCGTTTAAATCAGCTCCAAATTTTACTCCTAAACTCTCAAGTGCTTTAATAAGGTCATTTTTTGTATAATCTTTTGTACCATTAAATGCCATATGTTCGACAAAATGAGCAATCCCTTTTTCATTTTCAAGCTCATCACTTGATCCAACCTTGAAATAAAGGATTAAACTAATGCTATCTTTTGGAGTTTGATTTTTATAAAGATAGTATGAAAATCCATTATCTAATTTGCCTATTTTTAGATTTTCATCGTTTTCAAAACCAAAACAAATAGATAAAAAAATGGATAAAATGAGAATAATTTTTTTCATAAATTTTCCTTTTTTAAAATTTTTTCTATAATAACACCTTCTTTTAAACCATAATCAATAATTATAAAATTATCAAAATCTTTTAAAATATTTTCATAAAGATAAATTCCACAAAGTAGCAAATTTCTTTCACTTAAAATTTGACTGTCCATGGCTTGCCCATCTGAGTTTTTAAGATGTGATTTTGTATTATTTAAAATAAGTTTTTTAAGTTTTTTAAAATCATCAAATTCTAAAATTTTTGAATTTTTATAATTTTGTTTTAAATTTAGTAGTTTTTTTGAAATAGTAGAGTTTAAGACAATATTTTTTGGTTTTAAATTTTTTAAAAACTCATTTGCTTCTTTTGTTATAAATTTTGAATTTTTTTCTATATTTTCTAAATTTAAAAAATTATTAAAAACTTTTATGATTCCAAATTTAAAGCTTTTAAATTTTTCATCAAGCACAATTTCACAACTAGCCCCACCAAGATCAACTATAGCAAGACTGCTAATATTAATGCCAAGCATTTCACATCTTTTATAAACTGCAAGTTTTGTTAGCTCACACTCCCTTAAAGAGCTTATTACTTCAAATTTTATACCAAACTTATCATTTAATAATTTAAAAAACTCACCACTATCTTTTGCAACTCTAAAAGCTTCGGTTGCAACAGCCAAAGCATTTTTTAAATCATAATTTTTTGATATTTTTTCTAAAGCAAGTATGATTTTATTTTTAGCGGTATCGCTTAAATTTTCTTTTAAGCCAAAAGCACTTTGAATGCCAAATTCATCAGTTTTTAAAACTTCAAATTTGGCATTCATCAAAGAAATTTTTAAACTGTTTGAGCCTAAATCAACTCCAACCAAACAGTCTTTATTCATCAAACATTTGCGTATCTTGCCCAGATACAAGCTTCAACGCTATTTAACTCTTTTAATATTTCACTGTTTATATCTTCATCAACTAAAACAACAGCTAAAGCGTCTTTTTCCTCACCACGGCCAAGTCTAAAATCAGCAATGTTAATATTTTCTTTTGCCAAAATTGCACTGATATCACGGATAAATCCTGGGATATCTTTATTCTTTAAGAAAATCATCTTACCTTTTGGCTTAAAGTCAGTTTTAAAGCCATTAATATTTACAATTCTTTCTTCATTTTCCCCAAACACAACACCGCTAAAAGTAGTAACTTCTTCATCAGTTATAACTTTAACAGTAACTAAACTTTTTAAATTTAGGCTTGATGTAACAACGGCTTCTGTTTTTATACCTCGCTCATCAGCTACAAACTTGGCATTTACATAATTTATACTATCACCAAGTTGAGTTTTTAATGCGCCTACTAATGCGAAAGTAAGCATTGGATCTAAATATTTTTTCAAATTTGATGAAACTTCTATTTTGATATTTTTGATAGGATTTTTATTAATTTGTGTTGCAAGATATGACATCTTTGAAATTAAATCTAAATAAAGTTTTATTTCATTTGGAATATCTTCTGTTTTTATAGGTAAATTTAAAGCATTTGGATAACAAATTCCTCTAAGAGCACTTATTGCTTGATCGGCTGCTTGAACAGCTATATTTTTTTGTGATTCAACTGTATTTGCTCCAAGATGTTGGGTTGCGGTTAAGTTTTCAATATCAAGCAAAGGATGATCTGTTGCAGGCTCTTTTACAAAAACATCAATTCCTGCATAAGCAATCTTGCCATTTTTCAAATTTTTTAAAAGTGCATCTTCGTTGATTAAACCACCTCTTGCGCAGTTTACAATCCTTACTCCATCTTTCATTTTTGCAATTTCAGCCTCATCTATCATATTTGTTGTTTCAGCTGTTTTTGGAGTATGGATAGTTATAAAATCACATTTTAAAATATCATCTAAATTTGAAGTATAACCAACGCCTAAATCCTTTGCTTTTGATGGTTCGATGTATGGGTCATAAGCTATTACTTTCATGCCAAAAGCAAGTGATCTAACTCCTACTCTTGAGCCGATATTTCCAAAGCCTATTATGCCTAATGTTTTTCCATAAAGCTCAGTTCCATACCATTTTTCTCTTTTCCAAATTCTATTTATTTTTAAATCATTGCAAGAATTTACATATTTTCTAGCCGCGTTTAAAAGATGACACATTGTCATTTCAACTGCTGCAATTGTGTTTGCTGTTGGAACATTCATCAAAATTATTCCTCTTTTTGAACATCCATCAATATCAACATTATCAACCCCAACACCAGCTCTTACAACTGCTTTGAGTTTTTTACCAGCATTTAAAAAAGGCTCACTTATTTCAGTTGGACTTCTAGTTATAGCAACATCAGCATCAACTAATAAATTTAAAAGCTCATCTTTTGGAACATTTGTAGCATCAACTACTTCTATGTCTTTTTCTTTTGCTAGAATTTCAAATCCAGCTTCATTGATTGCATCGCATACGATTATTTTGTTCATGATTTTACACCTTTATGTAGAAAATAGGCACTTAAAAAGTGCCTAGAATTAATTATGAAGTTGCTCTTTTATAAGATCTCCAATAGTTATATTATCATCATTTTCGCTATTTATTTCATTTAAAACAGCTCTTTCTTTCTGCCTTGAAAGTCTTTTTACACTTAATCTAATTCTATTTCTTTTAGTATCAAGATAATCAATTGCTGATTCTATCTCATCGCCAACTTTTAAATCTTCAACATTAGAAACATCTTCTTTTCTTAAAAGTGCATCAACGCCCTCTTCAAGCTCAACAAATAAACCAAAATCTTTAATATTTCTTATTGTTCCTTTTACTATGTCACCAACTTTGTGACTAGCGGCATATTTTGCAATTGGGCTATCTTCTAAATCTTTTTTGCTTAGAGAAATCTTATCTTCTTTTGTATCAATTGAAGTTATTTTTACTTCAACCTCATCACCAACTTTTAATAAATCTTTGCAAGTTTCATTTCTATCCCAAGAAACATCTTCGTTTCTTAAAAGACCTTCAACTGTGCCTATTTTAATAAATGCACCAAATTTAGTTATAGTTACCACACTTCCTTTTACAACATCGCCTACTTTATAGTTTTTCTTAAACTCATCAAAAGGCTTTTCTAGTAAATTTTTAAGACTTACTCTAAGTTTTCTTTTTTCAGTATCTATTTCTATAACTTCAACATTTATTTCATCACCCTCATTTATGAAATCTTTTGGATTTTGAATGTTTTTATCCCATGAAATTTCACTAATGTGTAAAAATCCCTCTATATCATTTCCTAAATCCACAAATGCACCATAAGGCTCTATGTTATTAACAACTACTTTTATAACATCGCCAGTAGCAAGTCCGCTTTCTGCAAGCTCAAGCCACGGATCTGGCATTGCAGCCTTAATAGAAAGTGAAAGATGCTTTTTTTCTTTATCATAGCTTAATACTTTAACTGGAACTTTATCGCCTTCTTTAAATAAAGTGCTTGGATTAACAGGGCCTTTGTAGCTTATTTCACTATAATGAACAAGTCCATCAACACCACCAACATCAACAAACATTCCATAAGTTGTAATTTTTTTAACCACACCTTCAATGACATCTGTTGTTTGAGAAATTTGATCTAAAACTTCTTTTTTTACTTTTCTTTCTTCATCTAGAATCTTTTTTCTAGATATCAAAATAGCACTATTTTCTTTATCTATTTTAAAAACTCTTGCTTTGTAAGTTTTTCCAATTAAAGAGTTAGAATCTCTTAAAGCACTTTGTAATCTTGGCATAAAGAACTCAACACCATCTTTGTTTACACAAATATATCCGCCTCTATTTTTTGAAACAATTTTAGCTTCAACATCTACTTCATTGTTTTCATCAAAATTTTCAATAAACTCAGCTACTTTTTTAACTCTTTTTGCTTTTTCAAATGAAACAAGTGGTTTTCCACCTCTGTTTCCTGTGATGATGACTTCTATTTCATCGCCTGGTTTTACAGTTATATTTCCATCTTTGTCAGTTACTTCATACGCTTTTAAAACGCCTTCTGTTTTTCTATCAACATCAACAAAAACGTCTTCACCTTTTATAGCAACAACGATGCCTTTTGTAACACCACCACCTGAAGTCTTTTCTAAAGACTCTTCTAACATAGATTCAAAATCTTCAAATTCCTCACCTATAGTATTTTGAACTTCTTTCTCGTTCACCTCAGCCATTTTTTTCCCTTTAAATGTAATTTTTATTCACGGCAGAATAAATTAAGACTTAATTTTAGTTAAATTATGCTTTAATTCTTATTAAAATAATGCAATTTAGATTTTTATGAAAGCTCTTTTATTTTGTTTGAAACATTTTTTATAATCCAATCAGGCGTGCTTGCTCCTGCACTTATGCCACATAAATTTTTGCCTTTAAACCACTTTTTTTTTAACTCACTTTCATTTTCTATATGGTAACTATCAGAACAAATTTGTTTTGATATTAAATAAAGTTGTTTTGTATTTGATGAGTTTTTTCCGCCAATTATTATCATTACATCGGCTTTTTTTGCAAGCTTTTCTACAGCTTTTTGATTTTCTAAAGTAGCATTGCAAATTGTATTAAAAACTCTTACTTCTTTTGATCTGGTTATTAAATAAGAGACTATTTTTGCAAATTCTTCAACTTTTTTTGTTGTTTGTGAAACAACTGCTACTTTGTTTGAAATTTTTTTATCTATAAGTTCATCTGTACTTAAAATAACAAAAACATTTTTTAGTGCATAACTCATAATACCTTTTACTTCGGGATGATTTTTATCACCAAAAATAACAATATCATAACCCTCTTTGCTCATTTTTTCAACAATGTTTTGAGGCTTAGAAACAAATGGGCAAGTTGCATCAATTATCTTTTTATTTTGAGATTTAAAAGTATCTAAGTCTTTTTTTGTAATGCCATGAGTTCTTATAATAATACTATTTTCATTTTCTAAATCTTGCATTGTATTTAATGTTTTTACATTAAAATGCTCTTTTAGTCTTTTTATCTCTTCAGCATTATGAATAAGCTCGCCATAAGTCGCACTATCTTTTGTATTTTCAGCGATTCTTATAGCTCTTTTTACACCAAAACAAAATCCATAACTATCAGCAAGTTCAATTTTCAACACTTACTCCAAGACTTTTTAAAATTTCTTTAAAATTTGGAAAAGATGCGTTTATGCACTCATCATCTTCTATTATCATTCCACTTTTTAAACCTAAAATTGCAAAACTCATAGCAATTCTGTGATCACCAAAACTATCAATTATGGCAGGTTTTAATTCACCTTTTGATACAACACTAAATCCATCCTCAAACTCACTAACCTCAAGCCCACATGCTCTTAATCCACTAACCATAACAGCGATTCTATCACACTCTTTTACTCTTAGCTCTTTTGCATTTTTTATAATGCTTTTTCCATTAGCACACGCAAATGCAATGGCTAAGGCTGGAATTTCATCAATTAACCAAGAAATATTTTCTTTTACTTCAATAGCTTTTAATTTTGCAAATTTAACCTTTATATCTCCGATTTTTTCATAATCATTTTGTGTTTGAATAAACTCAATATTAGCACCCATTTTTTCTAAAACTTTATAGGCTTCAATTCTAGTTTTATTAAGCAAAACATTTTTCAAAACAATATGTGAATCAGGTATGATTGATGCTGCAACGGCAAAATAAAAAGCTGAACTTGGGTCATTTGGAACCTCAATATTTAGTGGTTTTAATGCATTTTTAAGAGGATTTACATCTATGCTAAGACCATCTCTTTTAATGTCAGCACCCATTGAAATAAGCATTTTTTCACTATGATCGCGGCTTAACTCAGGTTCTTTAAATTTGCATCCATTTGAATTAAGTGCAGCCAAAATTAAAGAAGATTTTACTTGCGCTGAGGCAATTTTACTTTCATATTCAAAATATTTTAGCTTGTTTCCTCTTATGCAAAGTGGTGCTTTATCGCCATTATCTCTTCCATCTATGCTCGCTCCTATTTCACATAATGGTTTTGTAACTCTTTTCATTGGTCTTTGGTTTAAATATTTATCCCCATTTAAAATAAAAAAACCATTTTTGCTAGCCAATAACCCCATTAAAATTCTCATCGCAGTGCCTGAGTTTTTACAATCTAGAATTTGATTTGGTTCTTTTATCTCTTTTGGAGGGGTTATTTTTACTAGATTTTTTGAAATTTCAATTTTTGCACCAAGAAGTTTAATTATCTCTAAAGTTGCATTTGTATCATCAGCAAAAAGATAGTTTTTAATAACCGAAACTTTATCACTTAAAAGTGAAAAAATAGCACTTCTATGTGAAATAGACTTATCAAAAGCTATATTTGAAAGCTCGCCAATTATAGGGGTTTTTAAAGCATAAATTTTCATCTTATACCAACATTTAATTTTTCTTTTAAAACTTTTAAAATTTCATCAAGTTCTTTCGAAATTTCACTATCTTCTAAAGTTTCTTCCATGCTTTGAAATACAAATTTAATAGTTACACTATTGAAATCTTTTAAGCTCTCATCACTGTAAATGTCAACCAAATTGAAAGATTTTAAATTTTTAGTTTTTATAGATTTTAAAACTTCTCTAACTTCTTCGTAGCGCATATTTTTAGGGATGATTAAACTTAAATCTCTGCCAATGCTTGGAAATTTAGAATATGCCTTAGCTACAATATCATCAAATTTAAGATCTTCATAATTAATCTCGCAAATGTATGTTTTAGGTAATTCCAGCTCGTTTTCAATACTTAAATCAACCCTTCCAATATATCCAATTACTTTTTTATCTTGAATAATTTGAGCTTGTTCAAATTTATTTAAATAAGAAATTGCGTTATTTGGTACTTTGCAACTAAATTTACCAATTACATTTTGTACTTTTGAAGCAAAAGTTATAAAATCTATCTCTTTTGGCTTTTGAGTATTTAATAAACTTGCTTCATTTATGAGTCCACTCATTAAAAAGGCAACTTTATCACTTTGTTTTGTATTTTCATCAAAAACAGCTCCTATTTCAAAAAGCTTAATTGATCTTTGAGAGTTTTTATAGTTTCTTACGCTTGATTTTAATAAGTGATTTATTAAAGTTGGTCTAAGAGCATTTAAATCACTTGTTATAGGATTTAAAATTTGTGTTTTGCACTTTTTAAAGCCAAATTTTAAAAGCTCTTCTTCGCTGTCAAAAATGTAATGAATACACTCAAAAAAACCATTATCGCAAGCTTTTCTTTTTAGATTTTTTTTGTTTTTATACTCTTTAAAATAGTTGTTTATTCTATTTTGTTCATTGAACATAAGTGGTTTTGAAGGAATATTATCAATGCCAACTATTCTAACTATTTCTTCTGCTATATCATAAACATTTTCAATATCATGTCTAAATAAAGGCACTTTTGCATTTATTAAATCTTGCTCTATTCCAATTTCAAATCCAAGTTTTTTAAGAATTTTAACTGCATCATTTCTTAAAATTTCTTTTCCTATGATGTTGTTAATTTGTTCAGCACTGAAAATTACAGTTTTTGGTTCTTTTATAGGTTTTACTTTTTGGGTGCCACTGTATAAATTTATACTATCATTTTTTGAGATAATACTACATAAATACTCAAGCCCAACGCTGAGCTTTGGCTCACTTCCTCTAACTGCTCTATAGATATGCTCATCACCTTTTAACTCTTTATTTTCATTAGTTGCTGTGGCTATTATTTTTGGATCTGTATAGTTTGCCTCTATTATCACTAGTTTTGAGTTATCATCTATTTTAAATTTATCATCTTGTGAAATTCCCGCTAAAGAAACAAATTGGTTGTTTTCATAAACACTTGAGTTTCCAAATTTTTCAGATCTTATTTCAAGCATAACCTTATCGTCTTTATTTTTAAGCTTTTGCCCATCATAAGCTCTAAGTAAAACTCCAGTTGAGTAAGTTGCATAAGCTAGTAAATTTTCAGTTACGCTGCCTTTTGAAATTCCTGCGAAATTTATCCTTAAAGACTTCATTAAATCAAGTTTTAACTCTTTTTCTATGCTGAAAGCTTTATATTCAAAAAAACTATTTATTTTTTCATTAGAATGAATTCCTAAAAGTCTTCCAATGCCCAAAAGACCATCTTGATCGCTGTATGAAAGTGGTTTTAAAGAAATATCTAAAGCAGCACTTAAATCTCTTGCAACACCATAAATACTAAGACAATCACCCCTATTTGGTGTAAGACCTATCTCAATAATATCATCATTTAAAAGTGGATATTTGCAAAGCTCTCTTCCAATAACAACATCACCTATGCTATTATCTAAAACCATAATGCCATCATTTAGCTTTGGAAGCCCAAGTTCTGTAGCTGAACAAATCATACCAAAACTATCAACTCCTCTTAATTTTGCAGGCTTTATCTTAAGGCCATTTGGCAATGTCGCCCCAATTAGACTTACTGCGACATACTGACCGGTTTCTACATTTTTAGCACCACAAACAATTTGTAAAATTTCACTTCCTACATCAACTTCACAAATATTTAATTTATCAGAGTTTTCATGAGCTCTTTTACTTTTTACATATCCAATAACCACTTTTTGTGGCAATCTTATCTCATTATAACTATCAACTTCTAAACCAATTTCATTTAAAATTTTAACTAATTTTTCACTATTTATTTGTGAAATATCTATCCATTCTTGCAACCAATTTCTAGTTACTATCATTTAAATTGCTCCAATAATCTAATATCTCCTTCAAACAACGACCTTAAATCAGGCACACCGTGTAAAAGCATGGCAAATCTTTCTACTCCAAGACCAAAAGCATATCCACTCACATCTTCATATCCAACAAATTTAAAAACATTAGGATCTACCACACCACTACCTAAAACCTCTAACCAGCCTGTGTTTGAACAAACCCTACAGCCATGTCCTTTGCAAAATATACAACTTATATCTACTTCAGCAGATGGCTCAGTAAATGGGAAAAAACTAGGTCTAAACCTTACTTTTACATCACCAAACATATATCGTAAAAAATTTTCTAAAATATATTTTAAATTTGCAAAGTTTACCTTATTCCCTTTCTCAACAACTAATCCTTCTATTTGATGAAACATAGGCGTATGAGTAAGATCAAAATCTCTTCTAAAAACAGCTCCAGGCGCTATCATCCTAATAGGTGGCTTTTCATTTTGCATAGTTCTAATTTGAACTGGACTTGTATGAGTTCTTAAAAGATTATTATCTGATGTGTAAAATGTATCTTGCATATCGCGCGCTGGATGGTATTTCGGCAAATTTAAAGCTTCAAAATTATGAAAGTCATCTTCAATTAAAGGTCCATTTTCAATACTGAAATTTTGAGATAAAAAATACTCAATTATTTTATCCATTGTTATTGTTATAGGATGTAAGGCTCCGATATTTAGACCTTCATCAAAAAGCGTAACATCAATAGCTTCTTTTTTCATCCTCTCTTGCAGCTTCAAATTTTCAAGTTCATGCTTTTTTTCTAAAATTGCACTATTTAAAGTCTCTTTTTTTTCATTTAGTTTTTGTGCAAATTCTTTTTTTTCATCCGCTTTTAAATCTTTTATTTTTGAAAACTCAGCGGTAATTAGCCCCTTTTTTCCAAAAAGTTTAACTCTAATCTCATCTAATTCATCAAGCGTTTTTGATGAATAAATCTTTGACATCATTTCATCCACTTTTATTCCTTGTGATAAATATTTCTGTAGATTTTATCTAAATTTGTTTAAATTAAAAGTAAAATTTCTCCTAAATTCCGTAATTTTGGTTATAATACCCTAAATTTACAAAAAAGGTATTGTCATGAAAAATATTTTTGAAAAAATAGTTGATGGAGAAATTCCTAGTAATAAAGTTTTAGAAAATGATGAATTTTTGGCATTTCACGATATAAACCCAAAAGCTCCAATCCATATATTAATAATCCCAAAAAAATGTTATAAAAACTTTCAAGAAACAGATCCAAAAATTATGGTTAAAATGACTGAATTTATCCAAGAAGTTGCTAAAAAAATGGGTGTTGATAAAACAGGATATAGGCTTATAAATAACTGCGGTGAAAATGGCGGACAAGAAGTTATGCATCTTCATTTTCATTTGCTTGCAGGTGCAAAGCTTGCATGGGATAATTCAGCAGGATTTAACGCAAAAGATGAGTTTTAGAAAATTTAAAGCCTAAATTTAGGCTTTAAATCAATATTATTAGTCGCTTATTTTTTAAAATTTAGTATCTCTTTTGGCAAAAAATCATCAATATTATTTATAGCCTCATTATCAATTTCTATTAAATTTAAGTTATTTTCTTTATAATGTTTTATTTTTTTATTTTTTCTATTTAGGTATTTACTATCTTCTTCATATCCCCAAAACTCAATATAAATATCTTCTTTTGGCAAGTAAAAATCACAATACATATCCTCTTTTATTGGAACCATTTTTTCATAAGCAAAACAGATAAATTCACTATATAGCCAATCAGCTATAATTACTTCAGCTCTACTTCTTACAAAATGCCCACTTTTTGTTCTATACTTTGCTTTAAATTTTTCCCTAAAATTTCGCTCTTCTTCATCGGTTATTTTATCTTTTCCCTCATCATTTCTTAGCATTTTTAAAAACAGCTCATTTTTTAAAATTTTTTCATCCCAGCATACATAGAAATTTCCCATATAGTTTTTTTGAATTCCACCAAATTTTTCACCTTTTTTGGTAATCTTGTAGCCTTTACCATATTTTTCAGCCAGACTCATATCAACAAAAACTTGATTAATCTGGCTTGCTGAAAATTTACGTTCTAGAATTTCAGATATATCCTTTGCGGTTAAAATTTTTGATTTTAAATTTTCATCGTTTTGTGATTTTTTTGAAGTATTTTTAAACATATCGAACCTTGCCTAAAAGTTTCTTTAATGGTGCGATCAGCGAGACTTGAACTCGCATGAGCGTAGCTCACTACCCCCTCAAGATAGCGTGTCTACCAGTTCCACCATGATCGCATAAAAGGAAGTTACCCTGAAAAATCAGGGTAAAAAATTAGTTAGCTACAGCTTTTAGTGCGTCTGTAACAAATGGGTTTGCAAAAAGCAAAATAAAGCAAATTACAAGTGCATAAATAACTTGAGCTTCTATCATAGCCAAAGAAATATACATTGTAGTTGAAAGCTTGTTAGAAACGCTTGGGTTTCTTGCTATTCCTGAAATAGTTGCAGAAGCAGCATTTCCCATACCTAAAGCACCGCCTAATGCAGCAATTCCTAAAACAATAGAACCACCAATAACTGAGCAAGCAGTTATAGTTGTATATGAGCCAAGTAGCTCATTGTCAGCTCCAAAAGCAAAGCCAACTAATGCGAACATAAGAAAAAATAGTTTTTTCATATGATAATCCTTAAAAATTTATTTTATTTAAAGCCTTTTCGGATCATTACCCCTACTTAGAAAACTTTAAACGTGTAATTTTACAAAAAATAAGCTTTTAGTTTGATTAAAAATTGAGAAATTGCGAGTGCAATTAATATGCACTCGCTTAATTTTATGCTTTTTTAGCTTTTAATAAGTTTATTATCCAGCAAATAAACATTACAGCTAAAAGCACAAATGCAACAACATAAGCCAATAATGTACAAGTTGCCATATCAGCAAATTTCATAGATGGGATAAGATACCAACCCTCACTATAAAGATTTGTAAAAAATTCCTGAATTGAGCTTAATGTAACATCATCTGGAATAACCGGTGCATCATATCCACAATCCCCAGTTGGCTTAAACCAATCAGGTGCCCACTCTGCAAGTGGAAGCCCAAAAGGAAAACTAGGATCTGTTGAGCATCCTTGCATACCCATCATAGCAAATGGATCATCTGAATGAACAGCTTTGTGAATAGCACGAAGTTTTACACTATATCCAATGCCAATAAGTGCACCATAAAATCCAAAAACATAACCTATCAACTTGTTAATTAAATTTTTTGGATTTATAGCAGCTATTAATCCACCAAGTGCCATTATAAGCATTGAAAATCTTATATAAACACATTGTTCACAAGGTGCCATATGTAAGTAGTTTTGAAAAAAGCTGTGAGCTAATAAAACCATACCAAGCATAGCTACAAACATAACTAGCCATAAAAATCTTTGATCTTGCCATCTTGCTACTGTATTTATTGGCGAGCTTTTAAAATTTTTCCATAACCCCATTAATTTTATCCTTAAAGTTAAATTTTATTTACTATTTCATATTATGAAGTTCTTTGATCATATCAGCCATTTGATCTATGCCCTTAATAGCACTTGTTTTAATAAGATATTTTCCATCTACAACAAACGCAGGAACACCTTGAACTTTAGCTATCATATAAGCATCTCCGTCATTATCCATACCCCATGAATTTAAAATATTTTTAACTTCATCAGTGTTTAAAGCAGCCTCATAATCAGCTTTTGAAATACCAGCTGCTTCAAGAGCAGTATTTAAAAACGCATCTACATTTGCTTGATTGCTTGCATCAGCTCCCCATCTTTCTTTTTTATCGTGATAAGCTTTATAAAGTGCAAATTTAGCTTTTTTAAATTTTGATTTATCATCTAGTAGGTTTATTCCATCAGCATTATCTTTTGCGATTGCAACAGCTAAAACCTCGCTACCATATTTACCAAAAACTCCTTTTGTAGCTAAATGATAAGGTACAAATTTCATATCAGAAACTTTTTCCATAACTGGTTTTGTAACGGCTTTATCATACTTATAGCAAAACGGGCAATCATAACTAAATGCTTTTATAACTGTTCCTTCAGTATTTGGAATAGCTCTTTCAAGTAAAACATAGTCTTTTCCTTCTTCTAAAGCATTAGCTCCTACGCCAAATACTAAAGCTAAAACAGCAATTGATTTTGCAACACTTTTAAAAATTGAAGATATTTTCATTTATTACTCCTTAAAAAATTATTTTTGAAAATTTCAACTCACATTTTATAATATTTTTAGTAAAAAGTCAAATTTAATTTACCTAAATTTTATTTTGATTTTATTAATGATATTTATAAATTCATAAAATTTTATAAAATTAAGGTATTGCTTTACCTTATAAAGACTATTTTTAGGTATAATTTCACAAAAGTTTTTAAAATAAGATAAAAAATTTATTAAAAAAGGATTAAAAATGGTAAATGACTTGGACAAACTCGGACTTACAAACATAAAAAAGATATATCACAATCTTAGCTATGATGAACTTTTTAAACATGAAGTTAAAAACAAAGAAGGTAGAGTAAGTGATAATGGAACTTTTATGGTTGATACAGGTATTTTTACAGGAAGAAGCCCAAAAGATAAGTATTTTGTGAAGCAAGACCCATCGCAAAAGTATATTGCTTGGGGAAATATCAATAAACCTATTTCAAAAGAACTTTTTGATAAGCTTTATAAAAAAGCAAAATCTCAACTTTCAAACTCAGAAATTTATATCCAAGATGCGTTTTGTGGTGCAAGTATTTCAAGCAGAAAAAATGTTAGATTTGTAACTCAAGTTGCGTGGCAAGCACATTTTGTAAAAAATATGTTTATTCGCCCAACTGAAGCAGAGCTAAAAGAATTTCATCCTGAATTTGTAGTATATAACGCTTGCAAATGTGTTAATGAAGAGTATAAAAAAGATGGTCTTAATAGTGAGGTTTTTGTCATTTTTAATATTGAGGAAAATATCGCTGTAATTGGCGGAACATGGTATGGTGGAGAGATGAAAAAAGGAATTTTTTCAATGATGAATTATTGGCTTCCACTAGAAGGCAAACTTTCAATGCATTGTTCTGCAAATATTGGTAAAGATGGTGATACAGCTTTATTTTTTGGACTTAGCGGAACTGGAAAAACAACTCTTTCAACTGATTCAAATAGACAATTAATAGGCGATGATGAGCATGGCTGGGATGATGATGGTGTATTTAATTTTGAAGGTGGGTGCTATGCAAAATGTATAAATTTAGATCCAAAAAGTGAACCTGAAATTTATGCAGCTATCAAAAGAAATGCACTCTTAGAAAACGTTGTGGCTGATGAAAACGGGAAAGTTGACTATAGCAATGGCAGTAAAACAGAAAACACAAGAGTAAGCTATCCAATAACTCACATTAAAAATAGAAAAGAAAACTCACAAGGAAATCATCCTAAAAATATCATCTTCTTAACAGCAGATGCATTTGGTGTTTTACCACCTGTTGCAAAGCTAAATAAAGAGCAAGCAATGTATTATTTCTTAAGTGGATATACTGCAAAAGTTGCAGGAACTGAAAGAGGCATAACTGAGCCAGTTGCAACATTTAGCGCTTGTTTTGGAGAGGCATTTTTACCACTTCACCCAACAGTTTATGCAAGGCTTTTAGGTGAAAAAATAGATAAGCACGAGGTTAATGTATATCTTGTAAATACTGGCTGGAGCGGCGGTGAATACGGCGTTGGCAAAAGAATGAGCATAAAAGCCACAAGAACTTGCATAAATGCTATTTTAGATGGAAGTATAAATAAATGCGAATTTGAAAATTTTGATATTTTTAATATTTTAATTCCAAAAGAACTTAATGGCGTTGAAACAAAACTTTTAAACCCAATAAACGCTTGGGCTGATAAAAAAAGATATGCTGAATTAAAGCTAAATTTAGCAAAAAGATTTATAGAAAATTTCAAAAGATATGAAGATGTAAAAGAAGGCATTGAGTTTGCAAAAGCTGGACCAAATTTATAAGCTTTTAATTTCGCTCTCGCTGCTTTTTTTACTAAGTGCATGTGATGATAAAAAAGATCTTAAAACTCCACTAGAACCAACTGGTGGAGTTATTTCAAATAATGCATTAAGCTACTTAAATTCTTTAAGGCTTAACTCAAATCTAAGCACACTTTCCAAAAATGATATTTTAACAACCTCAGCACAAAATCATGCAAAATATACTTTTATAAACAAGGTTGATTCGCATAATGAAGTTTCAAATTTGCCAAATTTCACAGGCACAACCCCAAAAGATAGAGCTTTTAGTGTAGGATATTTTACGCAAATTAGTGAAAATTTGTCAGTTGGCGCAGAAGATGAAGTTGCATCAATTGATGGATTAATGAGTGCGATTTATCACCGTTTTGGCTTTTTGGATACAAAAATAAACGAGATTGGATATGCCAAATTTGGTGATGAAAAATCTCAAAATTTCGTTTATAATATGGGAAATTCAAAACTAAATGATTTTTGTAAAAAGGCAAAATCTGATGATGGATATGGTAAATTTTACACAAAAGTTTGCAAAAATGAAAATGTTGCAATTTCTGGAGATAAATATAACTCTTTAAATAGAATTGATAAAAATGAATATGTTTATTTTCCAAACTCCAGCCAAACAAAAGCATTTTTTAGTAGAGAGACTCCTGATCCAATGCCTGAGTGTAAAATTACTGCAAATCCTGTAAGTATCGAATTTAATGAGTTTAGAAAACCTGTAAAAATGAAAAGTTTTAAGGTTTTTGAAAACGGAAATGAGCTTAAAAATAGTAAAATTTTAACTAAACAAAATGATCCAAATTCTATTTTTAATGAATTTCAATTTGCATTTTTTTCAAAAGATGTATTTAAGTTTAACCAAGATTATAAAGTTTCATTTTCTTACATTCAAGATAATAAAGAAAAAAACTTGGAATGGAGTTTTAAAACATCCTCGCCTAAATTTCCATATTTTGTTGTAAAAGATGGCGATAAAATAGGCGTTGAGGCAAATAAATGGTATAGCATATTTTTTGAGCCCAATGATTGCAATGATGTTTTTACAAGCTACAAAACAACATATAGATTCATGAAAAAGCCACTTATCGAGTCAGTTGATACAAATTTAATAAATATAAATTTAAGTGGTTCAAAAAATGCAAAACTTACTATAAAAACAGATAATGGAAAAAAAATAACTGTTTATATCACAAATAGTTCTGGTGGTTTTTTTATAAATAAACTTTATTTAGGTGTTATTTTAGTTATAATTTTAGCTTTATTTTTTATAATTAGGAGAAGATAAATGCAAAAAATGTGGGAAGGAAGATTTAAAGAGGCAAGTTCAAAACTTTTAGAAGATTTTAATGCTTCAATTAGTTTTGATAAAGCTTTGTATAAAGAAGATATTAACGGCTCAATAGCCCACGCTACAATGCTTTGTGAATGTGGCATTTTAACAAATGATGAAAAAGATAAAATTTGCAATGGGTTAAATCAAATTTTAGATGAAATTAAAAATAACAAATTTGAATTTAAAATAGAAGATGAAGATATTCACATGGCTGTTGAAAAAAGACTAAGTGAAATTATCGGCAAAGAAATAGGTGGAAAACTTCACACAGCAAGAAGTAGAAATGATCAAGTTGCACTTGATTTTAGAATGTTTGTCTTAAATGAAAACAAAGAAATTTCTAATTTATTGCTTAAATTGATAAAAACATTAAATGAGATTGCTAAAAAAAATTTAAACACTTTAATGCCTGGCTTTACCCATCTTCAACATGCTCAACCAGTTAGTCTTGCATTTCATCTATTAGCTTATGCAAATATGTTTAAAAGAGATTTTGAAAGATTTCAAAATAGCTTTGAGAGAAATAACTTTTTACCACTTGGAGCATGTGCATTAGCAGGAACACCACATCCAACTAATAGAAACATTACAGCAAGATTATTAAATTTTACTGCTCCAACACAAAATGCAATGGATAGTGTGAGTGATAGAGATTTTGCTTTAGAAATTTTATTTAATATAAGTGTTGTTTTTATGCACACTTCAAGACTTTGTGAAGAGCTTATTTTATGGAGCTCACAAGAGTTTAAATTTATTGAGATAAGCGACAAGTTTGCGACAGGTTCAAGCATAATGCCACAAAAGAAAAATCCTGATGTAGCTGAGCTAATACGCGGAAAAACAGGTAGAGTTTATGGAAATTTAATATCACTTTTAACTACTATGAAGTCTTTACCACTAGCATACAACAAAGATATGCAAGAAGACAAAGAAGGAGTTTTTGATAGCGTAAAAACAGCTACTTCATCGCTAATAATATTAAATGAGATGCTAAAAACTGCTCTATTTAAAAATGAAAATATGGAAAAAGCTTGTCAAATGGGACATTTAAGTGCAACTGATCTGGCTGATTATCTAGTAAGTAAAAAAAATATTCCTTTTAGAGAAGCTCATTTTATAACTGGTAAATGCGTGGCATTGGCTGAAAGCAAAGGAATAGATTTAAGCCAAATTTCGCTTAAAGAATTACAAAGTGTTAATGAAATTTTTGATGAAGAGGCTTTAAAAGTTTTAGACTTACATAACTCAAAAGAAGCTAGAAAAAGCTTTGGTGGAACAGCAAATAAAAGCGTTTTAGCTCAAATTGAATTTATAGATGAGTTTTTAAAAATTAATGAAATTTAAATTTTTACAAGCAAAAAAGTAAAAAAAATTATAAATTAAAATTCCAAGAGTGCTTTTGGAATTTTAATTTTATATCTTATTTGAATTTTTATTTAACTCTTTTTTAAAATATCTGTATTCGCTTATTAAATTTAAAGGTATTGATAGTAAAAAAGATAGTGGCAAAATTGTATAAACGGCTATCCATACTAATACAATCCACAATTCCGGCTCTTTAGTTTTAACTGAATATTTATCATATAACAATGCAATATGTAGAATAAACATAAAAATTACTGAAAAATTTATATATAAAAACGACTTAAATAAAGCCTTTTTAGAAATTGATTTTAAAAATTTATACATCAGATAAGTTGTAAATAAAAACAAAAAAATACTTAATAAAAAAAATGAAATACTTACAATATTTTCATCAATAATATATAAATAACATAGCGATAATAAATTTAAAAATAAAATAAACATATATTTTTTAGATTGTATAATGTTGTCGAAATAAAAAGTCTTGCAAAAAGAAATTAATATAAAAAATAAAAAATATATCTTGAAAAATTGAAATTTTATTACCAAATCATCACCAAAATAATATGCACTAAATATAACAGCAACAATACACAAGAAATATATCATAACCTGTATTTTAACCAAAAAAATTCTTTTGTTATTTAGCGATATTTGAAATTTCTCATTTGACATCTTTTTCCTTTTTATGCTACAAATTTATAACTTTTAAAATTATAAATCTTTTTAGTTATTATTTGGTTGCAAAAAACATTACAATTAAAAATTTTATTTGCTTATATTTAACTCTTTTTTAAAATATCTATATTCTTTTATTAAATTTATTGGGATAGATAGCCAAATTGATAGTGGTAAATATATAATAAAAAAGCCCAATAAGAAAAATACATAAAACATACGAAATATACCATTATTCTGTACTTCATCAGAAAAATTAGTAATCTGAATTAAATCAATTCCGCAAAGTAGAAATATGCTGATTGTTGGGAGAACTATAAAAATAAATGCTTTATATAGCTTTATTTCATTCAATATTTTATAGTTTTTTTTAATTTTATGCACAAAAATAATATAAATAAAAATAGAGATAAAATATAAAATATATGCAAATATTAAATTATTTTTATTCATAGAGGCTATATACAAGATAAAAATACTAAAAATATATGTTAAAAAAAGTTGTTTTTTATTGCCAGAATCTGCAAAATAAAACATTTTACAAAGTATAATTATAGATAAAAATAAAACATATATTTTGCGAAAAGTATCTTCCACTAAGGCTCCAAATAGTGCTCCTACTAAAATATCAACAATATCTATCTTACTATAATTGAGACTTTTTATAAATTCTAAGCCACCAAAATATACAGCAAAAGCCATACCAACTAAAAATATAATAGCTTGAACTTTAACCAAAAAAATTCTTTTTTTAGTTGGCGATATTTGAAATTTTTCATTTGGCATCTTTTTCCTTTTTATGCTACAAATTTATGACTTTTAAAATTATAAATCTTTTTAGTTATTATTTGGTTGTAAAAAACATTGCAGTTAAAAATTTTATTTGCCTATATTTAACTCTTTTTTAAAATATCTGTATTCGTTTATTAAATTTATTGGGACGGATAGCCAAATTGATAGTGGTAAAAATATGGCGACAACAACGACTAATAATGCCATAAAAAATCCAAGTTCTTTTCCTTTAATAGCATAATTATCATACAACAAGCCAATGTATAAAACAGCCATAAGAATCGTTGAAAAATTTATATATAAAAATGACTTAAATAGCGGAATTTCATTTATTAACTTATAAAATTTATCCATTACTAAGATGGAACATAGATAAATAAATACACATGTTAAATAAATACTTAAAGATACATATAAATTATTTAATGTATATAAATTTACAAGACAAATATAAATTGGTAATAAATTTAGCAATATACCAAATAAATACTTTTTTGATAACTTATAATCATAAGGATAAAATGCTTTTAAAGCTAAAATTATAGAAAAAAATAAAATATATATTTTATAAAAAACAGTTTCAAGCAAAGATCCTATTAAAATGTCAAAGATATCTATTTTATTATAGTTATATCTATTAACAGAATCCAAGCCACCAAAATATACAGCAAAAGCCATACCAACTAAAAATATAATAGCTTGAACTTTTACTAAAAAAATTCTTTTGTTATTTAGCGATATTTTAGATTTTTCATTTGTCATTTTAGTTCCGTCACAATGCAATTTTACAACTTTGAAAATTATAAAATATTTTTATCTATTTTATCTTTTAAATTTTTTATAAAATTTTATAGTACTGCCAAGTATTTATATAATAAATTTTAGATGATAAAATAGCCCAAAAAGGGCTATTAAATTTACATCATTACAGGATATTTTGTATTTTCAAGGAAGTATTTTGAAGCTCCACCTAAGAAAATTTCTCTAATTCCAGTATTTGTGTCAATACCCGCTACGATCATATCAACTTCGTATTTATCAGCTGCTTTTAAAAGTGCTTGACCTGGAACTTTGCCTTCTGTTTTTACAACTTCAAAATTAGGGTTAATACCATGAATATCAAGATAATTTAAAATTCTTCCTTTTGTTTCATCCATTCCATCTTGTAAATAATGTTGAGAAGTTATACAAAATACCTCTTTTGCGTTTTTAATGAGTGGAAGTGCATTATGCAATGCTCTTGCGCTTGATGTGCTGCCTGTTAGGCTGAGTAAAATTCTATCTGTTTTAAACTCAGTCATTTTTCTTGGAAATGCAATAGCTGGCTTACCACTTTTTACAACAGAAGCTTCAAAAGTACCTGTTATAACGCCATGCGGAGGAACTGCAGCCACTACTAAATCACAATATTTAGAGTGCTTTTCAACAAGCTCAGATCTTGTTCCAAGCATATTTCTTAAAAATGCACTATTTTTAGTGTGCTGATCCTCGCTATATGCTATCCCAAGCTTTTTACATTCCTCTTTTACAATTTTTTCATTTAAGCTTTGCTCTTCAGCGAGTTCCTCTTTTGCAGTTCTTAAAAACTCATCAAGCATTATTCCGCCCCTAAGAGTCATTCTAGTATTATAAACAGTCTCAGGATCAAGCTGGCAAGCAATAATGCTAAGATGAGATCCAAAATACTTATTTATAAGTAAAGCTGCATGAATTCTCTCTCTTAGCTCTTCTCCGCCACCGATTGGAAAAAATAACTTTTTAAAATCCATATTAAATCCTTTTTAATGTATTTTACTTATTCTACTTTTTATTTACTAACAATGCCCTTAACTTTTAAATTTGCTTATTTTTTAAACAAGCTTTAAAGATATTTTGTTACCTTTTTGCCCATCTACTGCAACTTTTACTATATCACCCTCTTTTAGTTCATCTTTTATATTTGATATGTGAAGCAATCCATCAACCCCATCTCTTAAACTAATAAATGCTCCAAAAGGCATAACGCTTTTAACTTCACCTTCAAATTCTTCACCTATTTCAAATTTGATATTTTTTTTATGATCTTTTTTTGAACCTTTAAATTTATTATCTTTTTTTGCAATTTCAAGAATCTTTTCCTTTGCTTCATAAACTAAATTTTTATTTTTACCAAGAATTTTCACTTCGCCGCTATCTCTATCAAGGTCAATTGTAACTAAATAATCATCAACTAAGCTTTTTATTGTTTTTCCACCTTGTCCTATGACATCTACCATTTTGCTTGGATCGATATTAAAAATTTCAGTTTTAGGCAAAATTTCATCATTTACCTTTATTTTAAGATCAGCTTCATTCATTAAATTTAATATATGCTCTCTTCCCTCTTTTGCTTGATAAAGAGCTTCTTTTAAAACATCAAGGCTAATTCCACCAAGCTTTATATCCATTTGAAGAGCAGTTATACCATCAAGTGAACCGGCAACTTTAAAATCCATATCTCCATCATGATCTTCAAGTCCCATAATATCACTTAAAATAGCATGTTTTCCATCTTCAAATATAAGTCCCATTGCAATTCCTGCAACTAGCTTATAGGTATTTACTCCAGCTGCTCTTAGGGCTAAAGACCCTCCACAAACTGTTGCCATAGAGCTAGATCCATTACTTTCAAGAATTTCGCTAACTAGCCTTATAACTTCTGCATTTTCTAAATCAACACTAGGGGCTAAAGCTCTTTTAGCTAAATTTCCATGACCAAGCTCTCTTCTTCCAGGACTTTTTAAAGGGCTTGCTTCGCCAACACTAAATCCTGGGAAATTATAATTTACCATAAATCTCTCACTTAGTGGTTCACTTTGAGTTAAAACATCGCTTACTTGAGCGTCATTTTCACTGCCAAGTGTCGCAACCACCAAGGCTTGTGTTTGACCTCTTGTAAAAAGACAACTTCCATGAGCACTTGGGAGAATGTTTGTTTCAATGCTTATTGGTCTAATTTCTTTTAGACCTCTTCCATCAGCCCTAACATTTTCATTTATAATTTGACTTCTTACTATTTTTCTTTTGTATTTATTTAAAACAGTTGAAATAACTTCTTCTTTCCAGTCCAAATTTAGTGCCATTTCACCATTTGATATCTTTTTGACTATTTTATTAAGCTCACTTGCTCTTTCGCTTTTTGCCATTTGATTTATAGCGAATTTAACCTCATCTTTATAATTTTCATCAATAAATTTAGCTATTTCCTCATCTTCCATTTCAGGGTTTAACTCTAAATCTAGTTTAGCTTTTCTAGCATCTTTAAATGTATCTTCATAAATTTGACTTCCATTTAATATAGCTTTTCCAGCAAAATCTATAGCCTTTACCATTAATTCTTCATCAAATTCATTCATATTCTGATTTGGAGTAAAATTTAAAGCATCAAGTGGATCATTAGAAATTTCTTTTTTATCATTTTTTTGTGGGATTGAGCGCATTTCTATCATTAAAAGCTCATCTTTAACACCTGCAACATAAAGATCTAATACACTTTTATCAAGCTCTTTATTTGTAGGGTTTAAAACAAACTCATTATCTATCATACCAACTCTAACACCACAAACTGGTGCATCTACAGGAATATCACTTAGATACAGCGCCATACTTGCTGCATTTAGTGCCATAACTTGCAAATCAACTTCGCTATCAGCTGATAAAACAAAAACAACTATTTGAGTAGGATAAGCATATCCTTTTGGAAAAAGCGGTCTTAAACTTCTATCAATTATCCTTGAAGTAAGTGTTTCAAAATCTCCTGGTTTAGTCTCTCTTTTAATATAACCACCAGGAATTTTTCCTGCTGCGTATTGTTTTTCTATATATGAAACAGTTAAAGGTAAAAAATCTCCTTCTACTTTTTCATCTTCTCTTGCAACAGTTGCTAAAACAACTGCATTTTTAATTTGTAATAAAACAGCCCCCGCGGCTTGTTTTGCAACCTTATCAACATCATAAATTTCTAAATTGTTATTTATATCTACTCTATAACGCATGTTTCTTCTCCTTCTTTTTGTAACGGTAAATAATACGGACTTGTCTCTAAAATAGAAATAATTTTTTGTGGTGATAACTCAATCTTTTCTTCGTAATAAAAATCAACATTTACAAAATTTGTAATGTTTCTAACTGTGTAAATTTGATCTACCATTGAGTTTAAATTTGCTACCATATCACTTGCTATAAGTGGTGTTGCGTAACTCAAAGATTTTGGATTTAAACCAATAATTGACTTTAAGCAAACCAAAGCTGTAACGCCCGATTCACAACCTTCATCCAAAAGTAAAATATCTCTATTTTGAAAACTTTGTATTAATTTTCCTTTTCTATATTTATAAATATTTTTTAAAATACTTTCTTCATATTTTCTGTTTGCCTCTCCATAAACATAATCCATGCTAATATTAAATGAATTAACAAGCTCTTCTAGGTAAACAATTTCTTCTGTTTCACTAACCATACCTATAACGCAGTCTTTATTTAATGGAGAGTAAATTTTTTCAGTAAATAAAAATTCATAGTTAAGCTTTAACATTTTTGCAAGCTCATCAACTAATAAAACTGAAGCTAAAGATGGCACGATTATCAATGGCTTTGTTCTTAGTATATCATCAACTGGCAAGATATCATACAGTGCCTTTGCTGCCTCAATCTGATCTTTAAAAATTAGATTTTTTCTTGGAATTATCATTTTGATATATCTTTATCATAATCTATATTTTTAGATACATCATATCCAACACCACCAAAAGGATAGAAATTTATAAAAAAGTAAAATGCTCTTTTTCTGTTTGCTTTTTTATAGTAAAAATTACTTGAAGTTTTTGGCTCTAAATCCTCTTGGTAAACAAATGTGTAATTCCAACATTTTCTATTGCGAGTCAGACCCAAACGCCACATTTTACTATATGAACGCTCTAAATCATACTCATATTTAGCAAAAAGCTTGTAAAAATATGGTAAATTTAAAGATGTATCTAAAATCAAATAATTATCTTTATCGTATTTTTCAAATCTTTTTATATTTTCATACGAGTGAGAAAGTCTGGCACTAAAAGTCTTGTCTGAGTATCCAACATAGCTTTGAACTTTTTCAAAGCGTTTATTTTCATTTGAGTACTCAAATTTATTGCCTAAATTTAAACCATTTGAAAAATATAAATCAAGTCTATGAATTAAATTTCCAAATTCTTTATCTTCAAAATCATATTTTTGTTTTACTGAGTGGCGAAGAAATTTATGGCCGTTTTTATTATAAAGATACTCTGTAAAATTTGCCATTAAATTTCTTTGGGTATAGTCTTTGCCTAGCTCGCCCAAAAAATTATCTTCATAATAAAGTCTATTAGCCATATCTTTTAAGGCATTGTTATTTACAATATTTTTATCTTTATCATAGTTATATTTAAATTCTTTAAATAATCTTTGATTTATATCGCCACTTTGATATCCTGGAATCAAGTATGAAAGATCTAAATTCATCGTATGAAAATAATTTTCATACGATTTTGCAACATCTGTGCCAAGAGAAAATTTGTGGTAGTTATTTATATAATCACTACTTTTGTCTTTATAAAATTCACCATTTTGATATATGTAGTTTTTACTATAATCAATATGGGTTGCATAAAGTGCTTCTGTAAATTTGAAATTTAACCAATCATTAAGTATTGGAGTTGTAAAAACAAGTGGAAGATTAAACTCATATTGTCTAGCTGTAACACCAACTTTTCTAGTGTAATTATGAGCTTTAAAATCAGCTGAATAAAGTAAATTATCTAAAAAAGCAGAATTTGTAAATTTGTGATAATGCAAAGTTGGAAGCTCTTGTAAGGTGTCATCGTTTTTAAAATGATTTTTACTATTTAACTTATCAGTGTCGATATAATATCTTGCATAAGCTCCAAAATAGTGTTCATCAGTTGTTAAATAGTAATTAAGCTTTGAAGTAGCAAGGGAGTCTCCATCTTCATCGCTTCCACTTTTTTCTTTTAAGTCATAATATTCCACATCATTTATATTAGTAAATCTAATCCATAAATTTTCTTTAAACTCTCCATTTACTAAATACCCTAAGAGCTTGCTTCTATCATAGTCAAACTCATATCCATGATGTTTTTCGTTTTTATACTCTAATTTTTCTTGCGCTCTTTTAAAATTATCAAAAACACCACCTCTAATTTCTCCGTAAGAATAAGGCGAATCAGCAAATCTAAAAGTAGCATAAATTCCAAATCCACGAGTTGTTCTAACCTGTGGGTCAAGTTGTAAATCCCAACTTTCATAAGGAGCAAAATAAATTGGTTGTTTATAATAAAATCCCTCTTTTGAAATATATCCAACTTCTGGTATTAAAAGCCCTGTTCTTCTTGTTTTATCAGTTGGAAAACCAAAGTATGGAAGATACAAAACTGGAACATTTCCTACATAAAAAACAGGATTAAAAAGATGCAAAAATTTAGTTTCTTTGTTTAATTTCCCACTAGTATATTTTATCTTCCAGTCAGGATTATCTATATTGCAGCTCGAAACAACTGAGTTTTTTGTTCGGTAGTATTTTTGATCAGTGCAGCTTGTTTTGTTTTGCATCCAAATCTCAGCTTCTTTATCCATCATAAAATTTTCTTTGGCAAAATTTTCTTTATTTTTTAAATCTAATTTTAGATAAGTTGTTTTTGAGGTTTCGTTTTTGCCTTTAAGTAAATTTACATTTCCAAAAAACTCAGCAACTTCATTTTTTTCATCATAAATAGCCATATCAGAAGTTACTAAATAATCTTTTGAATACATTATAACATTTCCATTTGCATGGATTTTTGTATCAATTTTTTTTACATTATCTGCTAAAAACTCTACATCCTGAACATTAGCACAAACTGATGAAATTATAAAAAAGATTAAAAAAAATATTCTTTTATTCAACATTTACCACCAAAGTCTTAGCTACTTTATCGTGCCAAGTTTGTCTTAAAGGATCAAAAAAAGCCCAAGCAAAACCTAAATAAAAAATCGCCTCGCTAAAAAATCTAACTAAGGCTCTTGAAAGCGATGCCCAAAAGCTAGGATTTTCTTTATCTTGGTTTATACACTTTATCTTTAAAGCCTTTTTGCCAAGAGTAGCACCATAATAATAAATAAAAAAAGTGTGGTAAATAAGTCTTATCACAGTTTGAGGCACCAAAAAAAGAGGTGCAAGATTTGCAATATCTTCAGGTGTTGAGGCATTTAAAATTTGATTATAAAATATAACTATTATCAAAAAAGATACTATAAGCTCATCTATTAAAAAAGCAAATGATCTTTTGCCAAATGAAGCAAGACTTACTTCATCATTCATTTATTCACCTGATAGGCTATGTCACTTCTATACTGCATGCCATCAAATTTTACTTTTTTGCAAAGCTCATATGCATTTTTAGTAGCTTGCTTTATGGTATCGCCTTTTCCAACACAAACTAAAACCCTACCGCCATCTGCATAAAGCTCCCTATTTTTAGAACTTACCCCTGCGTAGCAAATGTGTGAATTTTCAGGTATTTCTTCTATTTTTATAAGTTTTTCAGGTGAACTTTTATATGGATAATTCTGACTTGCAACCACAACACCAACTGCAAATTGATTTTTTAAACTTATCGGTTTTAATCTTCCAACTGCTGCTTCATATAAAATTTCGCTTAAATTTCCATCTATCAAAGGCATTATAACCTCACACTCAGGATCACCAAATCTAACATTAAATTCCAAAACATAAGGCTTGTTATCAACCACCATAATCCCTACAAAAAGCACTCCACAAAATGAAGAACCTTCTTTTTGCATACCACTTAAAGTAGGTTTTACAACTTCATTTTCTATTTTACTTATTAATTCTTTTGTTGCAAGAGGAGTTGGAGCATAAGCACCCATTCCACCAGTATTTGGCCCCTCATCTTTATCTAGAAGTTTTTTATGATCTTGAGCTACTGGCAAACTTACAAAATTTTTACCATCACAAATCGCAAAAAAACTTAGCTCAAAGCCATCTAAAAACTCTTCAACTACAACTTTTTCTCCAGCATCGCCAAAACTTTTGCCATCAAGCATCTCTTTGGCCGCTTTTTTTGCTTCATCTTTGTTGTTTGCTATTATCACGCCTTTTCCAGCACACAATCCATCTGCTTTTACGACAATCTTACCATCCATTTTATCTATAAATTTTGAAATTTCATCATAATTACTGCTACTTAAATACTTTGCAGTTTTTATGCCGTATTTTTGTAAAAAGTCTTTCATGTAAGATTTACTTGTCTCAAGTCTAGCAGCATCCTTGCTAGGTCCAAAAATAATTAAATTGTGTTTTTTAAAAATATCAACAATGCCTTTGCCAAGAGGCATTTCAGGCCCTACAATTGTAAGATCAACGTTGTTATCTACAGCAAATTTTGCTAATTTTTCATAATCATTTATTTCTATATTTTCACCTAAATTTATAGTGGCACCATTTCCTGGGGCAAAATACATCTTATTTACAATTTTTTCTTTTTTAAGTTTTAAACCTATCGAATACTCGCGCCCACCATTTCCAATAATTAAAATATTCAAACCAAGCTCCATAAATTTAGTAAAACCCAAGTGGTCGATGCATAGATTTAGATTCGGCCCTATAAAAGCCAATCTTGCAAATAGGAGCTTTTTTTAGGTTGCAAATTCTCACTTTTTCAAGCTTAAACAAAATCACATCGCACCAAAAGCTCACATCTTCGCCATACTATTAGTGTTGGACCCTCATTTTTAACGCTGTCGATCCACTCAGGCAAAGAAATTATAACAAAAAAATACTTAAAAAATAGTTTTGTTTAATGATTTGTTAAATTTTTAGCTAATTTTAGGCACTCGTCTATACTTTGCTTTTGTGAAATAATTAAATTTTTGTGAGATGATAAAAGCTTTGCAGTAGCATTTCCAATCGCAACTACTTTATAACTCTCATCTATTTTTCCAAAGTTTTTTATGAAACCTTCGACATTTGAAGGAGAGCTAAATATCAAAATACTTCCAAGTGGTGGCTTTAAGCTTTTATCTAAATTTAAAAAATTATTTTTATATGCAGTTATTTTTGTAAGAATTGCTCCATTTTCAATAAGGATTTCACCAACATCTGAAACTGTTTTTTCAGCTTTTAAAAATAGAGTTTTTTTACCTTTTAAAAAAGAAGCTATTTCATTTGCAAATTCATTTCCGTGAGAGTTTTTCGCTGTATAAATATCACTAAATCCATACTCTAAAGCTTCTTTTGTTGAGCCATCGCCTATACTAAAAACTTTTAAATTTGCTTTTTTTATGTTGTTAAATTTTAAAGCCTTAATAGAGTTTTTTGAAGTAATAACTAAAGCTTCAAATTTATTTAAATCAACACTAAATTTTAAAAACTCTATTTCACAAACTTTTAAATTTTTAACTGCTTTATTTTGCGTGTGGGATATGAGATAAATTTCATCCATTTGTTTTGCCTTTTTTAAACTTCCATATCTATAGTTTATTTTAAAATATTAAAACCTTTTTACATTAAAGACATATAATAAAATTATAATTATATGATAAATTTCTTATTTATTTTTTAATGCAAACATAAAAATTTTTTCTAACTACACCTCAACATAGTAAAAATAATAAAAAGGTTAAATTTTACTTTAACCTTTTTAAATATTATTCCCATTCTTCTTTTCCAAACATCCGATATATCCCAAACCATTCAAAATACTATATTCTATTTTTTCTAATATCACCAAATTCATCTAATTATAGGACCATTTTCAAATTTTTAGTCCCATCCCAGTCCCAGTACTGGGAAAAATTAGCATCCTTATAATTCTCATTTTAGCTTAAGATTCTAATTATTGTTTATGATAGTAGTCTAAGATTTTGCATTGCCCTTTTATCTCTTGAATTTGCATATACTTCTCAATGTAATCAAAATCTAAATCTCCTAAATCATTAATTGGTAATAATATCTTTTGTCTATTCATCCTTGATACATTAAATTTATACCCATAGGCATATTTCTCCTTTTGTTGAAGTATTGCCTGTTTTAGAAATAAATATGTGTACTTATTTTCTTTTTTTTCATCTTTCCAATGAGCTCTCTTTACATCATCAGAAAAGACAGCTTGATATGGGTGATAAAAGTTCTCTACAACAGATCCATTGTAATTCACCCCCAATACATTTTTATCCAAGCTAGAGTTGATGTTTTTAATAAAATTAGTTATTCCATTGCTATTATCTATCGAACCTATGAATGGTATAGTTCCATCAATTTGATTTGCTTTTGTAAGCCTTACACCTGATTTTATATTTAAAATGTCTTCAAGCCAAAATTCTTTCCATTCTTTTTTATAAAGTGGTATAAGTTTAGACTCGTAAGAAATAGCTAGTCTATATATATATATATATATATATATATATATTCAAGCACCTTCTCAAGGTTTTTAACTTCTAATTTTTTCATAAACTTGCTCATATATTTCCAGTGAGGATTGCCACTTTTATCGCTCGGCAAAATAATTATTATATTATCCACATTATTTGTTGCATTAAATCCGTAAGAAAATCTAACCTTTTGTTTGTTTATACTCATACATAAAAATTTTAATAAATAAGCATCATCAAGACTTTCTCTTAATTCCAATGCTTTTACTCTTGTACCTATATAAAAATCATGACTTTGAACATATGCGTGGAAATTTCCTCTATCAGCTAAAGATATAGTATTTTTATAGTTGAATAATTTTCTATTGTTAATCTCCTGCGAGAACGCACCGATCCCATTATTCTCAATAGAATGTGTTATTATTGGATATATGCCTTCTTTTACTTTAGATATTATTATATCTCTTCCCGTATATATGTTGAAAATCTCATTTAATCTAAACTGTTTCCACTCAATGTCTTCAAGTCCGATTAAATCAAATCCTGTTTCAAGTATTTTTTGCTCATAATAAGATATAACTTTCTGAGCAATATCTTTTTGCTCTTGCTTAATGTAGTCTTCCATAAATTTCCAATTTGGATTACTATTAGAATCTATTGGAAGCATTATTCTATCTCTATTAAGTCTATTAGGCCTTAATTGTTTTCCATATGAGTATTTATATTTTAAGATATTTAATCTTGATGTTAAGAATAAATATATTTCTTTAGAAAAAGATTTGTTTTTTAAAATTGTAATATTATCATCGCATGTAAATTTTTCTTCCTGATAATAAGCATTACCAAACATGTCTATTGTTATGGCTTTATAGTATTTTTTTTGTTTTTTATTATTAATAAAAGAACTTATGCCATTATTTGATTCTCCAGCAGTTATAAATGGAATATTACCTACTTCTCGATCATTAATTTTTAATCTTTTACCCCTTTCAGTGAATGTGAATATATCTTTGATAAAAAACTCTCCCCACTCTACATCATTAAGTGACAATCTATTTTGTTTCATAATCTTCACCATCTTTGGCTGCTAAAAGAGAGTTTGTATCAAGTAATTCTTCTTCATCATCCTTTATTCCAAAAAGATATCCTCTACCATGAGTTATCATATTAACTTCAAAAGTAATATAGTCAGCTATTGTATTTCTAAAATCTTCATCAGTAGGAATTTCATCATTGAAATAATAAAAAGAGTGTAGCCACTCATCATCTGCTTCAATCGTTGTTTCAACACAAAACTTTGTCTCGGCACTAATTCTATCAAACCATACATCTAGCAAATGCTGTTTTTTATCTTTTGCAGATGGTGTTTCAACTAGACCTATATGCTTTGCGACTTCATATCCATCATCTTCAAAGTTTATAAATTTGCAAACTTTATCTTTATGATGTGGTATGCCTGCAGTAAAAATAGCTATGCAAGGATTTGTTCCAACTCCATAGAAAGTGTTTTTGTTTAAGGTTATAACACCTTCTAAAGTGTGATATTTTAAAATGTTAGACTTCATTTCTTTCTCATAGTTAGTTTTACCTGTCATTGTGGATTGAGGAACAATAACGGCAACTCTAGCACCCTCTACAAGTGATTTTAGTAAATGTTCTGTAAAAGATATTTCATAAAGACTTGGGTTATCTTTTGATCCTTGAGAGTAAGGAGGATTCATCATTCCTACAGTACAGCCTTTTAATTGAAGTTTTGCTGGGTTTTGTTTCAAAAAATCTTGGTTTTCAAGATTGCTCTTACCATCCCCCCTAAGTATCATATTTGTTGTAGCAATAGTAAACATATAGGATTGGTCTTCTATTCCAAAAAGTTGTTCTTTTCTAATATGGTTTTTAATAAAATCATCATCCGTTTTTTGCAACATATCATGCATTGCTGCAATTAAAAATCCTGCCGTTCCGCAACATGGATCCATTACCTTATCATCCGGACTCAAATCAAGTAAATCGCAAAATAATTCTGTGATATGTCTTGGCGTTAAAATAATTCCTAGTGTCTGTCCATCTCCGCCTGAATATGACATGAACTCCCCATAAAAACGGCCTAAATAATCTTCCCCACTTTGGTGGAATCTTATGGATTGAAATATACTCTTATATAGAAATTCTGTATAATGCTTATTAGGCGTTTTACCCAAATTAGAGTCTATCTGATTTATTTTTGTAGTATCTTTTATAACAGAAAACTGATTTAACAATTTATCCCTTTTCACATCAGGAGACACATTAGCTCTATTCAGATTATCTCGTATAGCATCATAAATTTTTTGTCCATCTGTTTTTTTAGAATCACCTGTCAACATATCAATGGAAAAATTTCCATATTCCATTTCTCTAAGTGCTAGTAAAATACCTGATACAATTAATGGCTTATCCTTATCTTGGATTGAGCCATAATTTCTCAAATCTTCATGTAGTAAAGCGGCATCTTTTAAAATTTCTTTTGTTTCTTTTTCAAAATCTGTATTTTCTTTCAATATTTCTTTTGTATAGTATTCATATATATTTTTTTCATTAAAAGAAATAAATGTTTCTATTTCAGGTAATTCATAATAATCAAGCCTATCATTTATAAATAAAGGGCTTATTCTATGTTTCTTCTCATTTCCAGAAACCCCAATAGCAATTACTTTCGCATAAGAGGTGTTTTTAATTAGATGTTTGCCATAAAATAATGCTCCATTTACAGCATAATCACAAATAGATGTAACATCCTCTGCTAATATCCCATCTTCTGTCCTTTTTTCATGCATAGATAGAGAGCTTTTATCCTCAATAACTACAATAAAATCTTTAATTATTCCTACATATTCTGGAAATCCAACTTTGCCAGTTCCTCTTTTAGATGCTGTTTTAAGTGCATTATTTAGTTCCTTTATTGTAGAGCCTTGTGCCTCCAATCCCAATCCAGCTTCTTTCAGTAAATCATAGACCCACAAATCTGTACTTTTTTCTTTTAAAATCATCTTTTATACTCCATAATTTCCTCAACACACATTTCTAGCACGCAACAAATCTTTGCAATAGCTTTCAGACTTATTCTTTGAACCTCATTGTTATTACAATAAGAATTAAGTTGTGTTTTTTGAAAATTTGTTTCTTTTTCTAAAATATTTTTACTTATATTTTTTTCTTCTAAAATTTGGTTTATTTTTAAAATAATCTTGCCAAAGTTTTGCATAAATTTTTATTCCTTAAAATTTCTAAAATTGAATTTCGTCTACATGCACTAACATTATTTTAAAACTTCTTATGGGTCCAATATTTTTTAATTTGCATACTTGCATATAAGCTAATATTAAAGCTACTTTAAAGTTCATACAAAAAAAGACCGACCACACCTTAATACCACTGTCTAATTTTTTGTCCAAATGTAAGCCACTTGGAACTATTATTTAGTTTATTTTTTAGCTTCTAGTACCATTTGAGTACCAGTAGCTATTTTACATTTTCTTTATAGCTTGCAATCAAGCCATTTTATAAATTTTTGCAACTATTCCCATTCAATTGTTGCTGGTGGCTTGCTTGAGATATCATAAACTACGCGGTTAATGCCATTTACTTCGTTTATGATGCGGCGGCTTATATTTTCAAGTAGCTCATACGGAAGCCTTGAAAAACTTGCAGTCATTCCATCACTTGCATCGACCACGCGAACACAAACTGCATTTTCATAAGTTCTATTATCACCCATTACTCCAACGGAATTTACATTTAAAAGCACACAAAATGCTTGCCAAGTTTTTTCATACCAACCGCTTGATTTAAGCTCTTGTCTTAGCACAACATCTGCTTTTCTTAAAAGCTCAAGTCTTTCGTTTGTAACCTCTCCCATTATGCGTATAGCAAGTCCAGGTCCAGGGAATGGATGCCTAAAAACTAAATCACGACTAAGCCCAAGCTCAAGCCCCAAAGCTCTAACTTCATCTTTAAAAATCTCTCTTAAAGGCTCGATTAGTTTAAATTTCATATGCTCGGGAAGTCCGCCAACATTGTGATGGCTTTTTATAGTTTTACTAGCTCCACCAAAACTACTGCTCTCTATAACATCGCTATAAAGCGTCCCTTGAGCAAGGTATTTTACATCTTTATGTTTTTTAGCCTCTTCTTCAAATATCTCTATAAAGGTATTTCCTATAATTTTTCTTTTAACTTCTGGCTCTATAACACCACTTAATCTTTCTAGAAAAATCTTACTTGCATCTATGCTTATTAAGTCAATTCCAAGCTTTGTTTTAAATGTATCACTTACCTGTTTTGCTTCGCCCTCTCTTAAAAGCCCGTTATCAACAAAAACAACTATAAGGTTTTTAGGTACTGCATGAGCTAAAAGTGCTGCAACGACTGAGCTATCCACACCGCCACTTACTGCACATAAAATTTTATCTTTGCCAACTAGATTTTTGATTTTCTCACACTCATTTTTGGCAAAACTCCCCATATTCCAAGTGCTTTCACAACCACATATAAATTTAGCAAAGTTTTTAAGTATTGCATCACCAAACTCGCTGTGAGCAACTTCTGGGTGAAATTGCAAAGCATAAATTTTAGCTTTTTCATCTGCGTATGCACAAAATTCACTGCTTTTTGTCTTGGCTAATAATTTGAAATTTGAAGGAAGTGCTTCAACTTTATCTGCATGACTCATCCAAACAACCTGATCTTTAGGCGTATCTTTAAAAAGATCACTTTCACAAGCAAGAGAAATTTCAGCTTTTCCATACTCTTTGCTTGCTGCTGGAACAACACTTCCACCAAATTTATGAGCAATTAACTGCATTCCATAACAAATTCCCAAAATCGGCAGTCCAAGCTCAAAAATTCCCTCATCGCAAAAATAGGCGTCTTTTGCATAAACGCTTGCTGGCCCACCACTTAAAATAATGCCTTTTGGCTTTTTTGCTTTTATAGCATCAAGTTTTGCATCAAAGGGCAAAAGCTCGGCATAAACACCTTGCTCTCTTAATCTTCGTGCGATTAACTGCGTGTATTGTGATCCAAAATCCAAAATAATAATATCTGCTGTCTTCATATAAAATCCTTAAAAAATATCGAAAATTATACCAAATTTAACTAAATTTAGCTTGATTTTGTTGTGTTTGTATCGCTTGGCGTATAAACTGGCGGTCCTTTATAACCACATCCACAAATTCCAATTACAAGAAAAATTAATAATAATTTTGCTAAAATGTCCTTATGAAAAGTGTTAAAAATATAATTGAAGAAATTCAAACTTCACCCCTATTTAATGATATTAATGATAAGCGTAAATTTTTGAGCTTACTAAGTAAAACACATCAAAAATTAATTGCTTTTATCTACTCAAAAGATCAAATTCTCTATTTTGCCTGCAAACATAATGTAGGTCTTCAAGAACTTAAAAAAGATAGTAATATAAATTTGATAAAAGAGTTATTAAAAACATATATAAAATTTCACCCCGATTCAAATTTGAAAGAAATTAAAGATATAAGATTTTTTGTTGCAAGTAAATTTATGAGAAAAAAAGAAAAAATTAAAGAAATTTTTAAGATAAATTTACCAACTAAATTTATAGAACCAAGCGATGGCAAATTTAAAAACAATATCAAAGATGAAGAAAATCACGCTTTATTTGAAGAAATAAGGAAATTGATCCTTGCTAGTAAATGATATAAAATCACTCCCAAATTTGCCTGGAGTTTATGAATATTTTGATGAAAACGCAAAGCTATTATATGTTGGAAAAGCTAAAAATTTAAAAAAAAGAGTAAGAAGTTATTTTTCTTTTACGCCAAATTTAGCCCCAAATCCAAGGGTTAGTTTAAGAATACAAAAGATGATAAATGAAAGTATTCATCTAAAATATATCGTAACAAAAAGCGAAGCCGATGCATTGATTTTAGAGAATTCGTTTATAAAACAACTTAATCCAAAATACAACATTTTACTAAGGGATGATAAAACTTATCCATACATTTATATTGATTTAAATGAAGATTTTCCAAGATTTAATATAACTAGAAAAGTAATAAAAGGCTCAAATATTAAATATTTTGGACCATATTTTAAAGGATCACGTGAAATTTTAGAAACTTTATATATGAAATTTAAACTAGTTCAAAAAAATGGATGTTTAAAAAATAAAAAAGCTTGCCTGTTTTATCAAATAAATCGTTGTTTAGCGCCTTGTGAAGAAAAAATAACAAAAAAAGAGTATGATTTAATAATAAAAGATGCACTATATGCCCTTAAAAATCCAACCTCAATGATTGAATACTTAAAAGAGCTTATGTTGAAATACTCATTAAATGAAAACTATGAAGAAGCTGCAAATTTAAGAGATAAAATAGAAATGCTTAAAGAAAGTGATCAAAAAATAGAAGTTGATTTAGCAAGACTTGAAGACTTTGAAGTATTTGCTATAAATTCTTTCCAAAGCTTTGCTTGTGCTGTAAGACTTAGCATAAGAGATGGAAAAATAACAAACTCAAACTCAAAAATCATAAATTTAAAAAACTTTGAAAATTTAGAAAAAAGTGAAATTGATGAAATTTATAAACAAACCTTACTTGATGCTTTTCCTGCTGAATCACCTGTGGCAGTTTCTAAAATATATGTAAATGATGATTTTTTAGATATTAGCTTAGTAAGTGAGATTTTAGAAGCTAGACATAGCAAAAAATTTGAGATAATTGTTCCAAAAATTGGAGAAAAAAGAAAAATTTGCAATATCGCGCACCAAAATGCGAAAATTAATATTCAAAAACACTTAAAAGCTTATGATTTTGAGTTTTTAAACTCCATGAAAGAGTATTTTGGGTTTACAAATTTACCAATAAATATAGAAGCTTATGATAACTCACACATGTTTGGAAGCGCTGTGGTTGGAGCTATGATAGCTTATAATGAAGATGGATTTAACAAGCAAAATTATCGTCACGCCCATCTTAAATCAAATAATGACTATGATCAAATGAAAGAGTATTTAACAATGCGAGTAAATAGATTTGATAAGTTAAATCCACCAGATTTATGGGTAATTGATGGTGGAGTTGCGCTTTTAAATTTAGCTGATGAAATACTAAAAAGCGTTGGGGCAAATGTAGATATAATAGCTATTTCAAAAGAAAAAGTTGATGCTAAAGCATATCGTTCAAAAGGCGCAGCAAAAGATAAACTTTATACAAAAAATGGAGAATTTTTACTACCACCAAGCGATAAAAAACTTCAATTTTTTCAAAAACTAAGAGATGAAGCTCATAGATTTGCCATAAGTTTTCATCAAAAAACAAAAAGAAAAAATGATTTGCAAAAATCAAATTTGATAAAATCAGGATTGAGCGAAGGAAAAATAAAAAAATTGCTTGATTATTTTGGTAGTTTTGAAAAAATTTATGATTCAAATTTTGACGAAATTTCAAATTTAATAGGAAAAACTGCTGCAAAAAAAATATTTTTATAAATAAAACAGAAAATATATGGTAAAATGTAGTTCATTAATTTTAAGAAAGGTATTTAATGCTGATTTATGATGCAAATTTTAAATTACTTGGGGTGAGCGAACATGCTTTAAATTTGTTAGGATATCCTACTTTTAATGCATTTTATTCAAACCACAGTGATATTTCTGAACTATTTGTAGATAAAGAAGATTTTTATATATACGGAAAAAAAGTAAGCTTTCAAGAATATATGCTTAAAAGCAAAAAACCTCTTTTAATCTTGTTAAAAAACTCTAAAAATTTAGAAATAGAAATTAAATTCGAAATAAACAACTTGTTTTTCAGTGATGAAAACAATGGCTACGTGATTTTTTTAAATTCTCCAAGTGTTAAAAGTCAAAATGCGCAAGATGATTTTTTACCAAAAAGCAGTGTAAAAAGATCAAATTTGCTATCAGTTGATAATATTTTTAAAAAAACATATGATTTAGAACTTCAAAATATTAAGAAGATTAAGCTAAATGATTTAGAAGAAAGCACTTCAATAAATGATGAATGGCTTAAAAAAACAGCAGATAATCTTTCTTTGAATTTAGGTAAATTTACAAATAACTTAAAAAACTTAATTAATAAAGCATATGAAAAAGAAGAAATTTTATATGAAGCAATTGTTTTGGGCGATTTAAACGAATCAGTGAAAAATTTAAACGAAATAAAAAAACTAGCCTACTCTTATAATATTAAGCCTCTTACAAAGGCTATTTATAGGCTTGAAAATTCACAAATAGATGAAATTTCAAAAAATTTTAGACAATACAAAGATGTTATTGAAAAAATTGATAAAACTATTACAAAAAGGAATGACATATGAAGCTAAATACGACTTCTATACTTAGATTTATAACAGGTATACCGTTACTAATCATTATGTTGATTGGATCGTTCTATCTTTACAGTTCATATAATAACTATAAAGAAGCAGATACTCTTAACAAATCAGTTGCTAATCTTAACAGCATTAGCGAGCTAATTGAACAACTTGGAAACGAAAGAGGACTAAGTGTTATCTACACCGCAAGTGGTGGAAGACTTAATGTTTCTGATCTTTTGCAAAACCAAAGAGCACAAACAGATGCTGAGATAAAGAAATTTAATAACCTCATAGCAAATTATGAAAGCATTGTTGGTAGTAACTTCTTAAATAAAAGTTCAGGCGTTCCAAGTGAACTTTTAAAAATGTCATCTCTGCTTAAAAACATTAATGAAGCAAGATCTAAGGTGGATAATTTAGATGCTGACTTTAATACTGTTTTTACAAATTTCTTTTCAGTTATTGATGAAGAGTATTTAAATTATGCAAGATTTGTTCAAAAATATGCAACCTCACAAGACATTGCATCTTTGAGTTCAAACTTGGTAACTACTTATGAGATAATGAGCGCTTCAAGCTATCAAAGAGATTATGTTATATCTTTACTTGGTACAAGAGAGGCAATTGATTATTCAACTCTTTCAAAATGGAGCGAAATAAGCAATAAAAGTGCATTTATATCTTATACATCACTTCCTGAATCACAAGCAAAAACAGAAATTTTAAAACTTCTTTCTTCGCCTGATTCACAAGCTATAATTTCATCAGCCAACACTCTTAATACTCAACTTCAACAAGAGGCACTATCTGGTGAATATAGTGTTGGTCTTATGGAGTGGTTTAGTGCAGCAAGTAGCAAAATCAGTCTAGCAAAAGAAATAACTCAAAAACTAAGTAAAGAGCTTATGGTTCAAACAGATGCATATAAACACGAACTACAAAAAGTTTTGTTTATAGCAATTGGACTATTTGCAATAGCGATACTATTTTTATTTATAACTCTTAGATTTATCAACAGATTCCAAAGAAACATATCTGAACTTGATGATGTTTTAAATAGCATAAGCCATATCTCAGAACAAGATATTAAAATAGACTTAAGAACATCAGAAGGTATGTCAAGAGCCTATACAATTATCCAAGATGCGATTGATGTTATTGCTGATCAAAAAGAGATTGCTGAAGAGGCAAATAAGGCAAAATCAATATTCTTAGCTAATATGTCACACGAAATAAGAACCCCATTAAATGGAGTTATTGGCTTTACTGAGCTTTTGAAAAACACAGGCCTAGATGATGAGCAGCAAGATTATGTTGATACAATAGAAAAAAGTTCTGAAAACCTACTTACAATTATAAATAACATTCTTGATGTTTCTAAAATTGAAAGTAATAAAGTTGAACTTGAAGATATTTTATTTGATCCGATTAACGATTTTGAAGGTGCTATTGAAGTTTATGCAGCAAAAGCGAGTGAGAAAAATATAAATCTTTTATCATATATTGATCCAAGTCTTGTAAATTTACTTTATGGTGATATTACAAAAATAAAAGAGGTTTTAATCAACCTAATGAGCAATGCTGTTAAATTTACTCCTGTAAATGGTAGCATTATAATTGATATAAGAAGACTTCCTTCTGTAAGCGAAAATGAAACCAACATAAAATTTAGTGTTAGAGATACTGGTGTTGGTATAGCAAAAGACAAACTTGGAAAGATATTTAGTGCATTCTCACAAGCTGATTCTACTGTAACAAGACAATATGGTGGAACTGGACTAGGACTTACAATTTCATCTAAATACGTTGCCATGATGGGTGGTATGCTTCAAGTTACTTCTGAGGTCGGACAAGGAAGTGAGTTTTTCTTCACTCTATCATTTAAAGAAACCAAAAAGTCAGACTCAGATACTATTTATAACGGTATAAAAGGTAAGAGATTTGCACTTTTAACTGATGATCCTAAAGATATACACAATGTAATTGTAAAAGATTATCTTACATACATGGGTGCAAATATAAAAATCCTTGAAAGTGATAGAGAGATAAATAGAAACTATTTTGATATTCTGATAATAAGACTTGAAGACTATCCAATGATTAGTAGAGAACTAGATATACCTATTGTAGTCTGTGGAAATCTTAGAGAGATTCAAAATGCAAGATTTGACAAAGAAAGCATTTTCACCTTATCAGAACCTGTAAATATAACAAAAATTTTAAGAACCACACAAAGAGTACTAGAAGCTGGTCCTGTTGTAGCAACCTCTAGACCTGCTCAAGATGCAGTATATACTGAACCTACAGCTCCTGCAGCAACTGAACCTGTTGCAAAACAAACTGTAGTGGAACAACCTATTAAAGAAGAGGTCGTAGCAAAAGAGCCTGTAAAAGAAGAGGTAGTAGTAGAAGAACCTGCAAAAGAAGATAAAGCTGAACTTAGCTTAAGAGACAAACTAAGAGCTAGAATCAATCAAGGCACTCCTAGTGAACCAAAAGTGGCCATAAAAAAAGAAGAACCAAAAGTTGAACCTGTCATTCAAAAAGCACCGGAAACTAAACCACAAGAGCAAATCAAAATAGAAGAAGAGCCTGCTGAAATAAAAATTTCTATTGAAGAGCCTACAATTATAAAAAAAGATGAAATAAAAGAAGTAATTGAGCCTAAAGTAGATTCTAGCATAAAAATTGATGAGCCTAAGGTAGTGGTTGAGGAACCTAAGATAGTAGTTGATGAGCCTAAGGTGGTAGTTGAGGAACCAATTATTGAAAAAATTTCAATTGAGCCAACTCCAGCTAAAGAACCTGAGATAAAAATTTCTGATGAAAGCCTTAAGGTAGCAGATGAAGAGATTAAAACTATAAGTGAGCCTAAGCAACAAGCACCAGTTAAAACAGAAGAAGTAGCTAAAAAAGAAAAAGTAGTTAAAGCCCCTGAAGTAGTAAAACCTCAAGTAAAGATTGTTGAAGAAACAATCATGGTTGATGAGTGGGTTGAAGAAGAAGTAACTGAGTATGTTGAAGTTGAAGAAGAAGTAACTGAATATGTCGATAAAGAAGTTGAGGAAGAAGTTGAGGTTGAAGTACCAGCACCAAGTGCAGCACCATCAGCTGGCGGTATGGATAAGTATAATGCAAAAGTTTTAGTTGCAGAAGATAACGAAATCAACCAAAAACTTATGAGACACACTCTTGGACTGTTTGGACTAGATATAACAATAGTAGGAAATGGTAAGCTAGCACTTGAAGAGAGAAAAGAAAAAAATTACGATATGATTTTTATGGATATCGCAATGCCTGTAATGGATGGTGTTGAAGCAACTAAACAAATTAAAAACTATGAACTTGAAAATAGCCTTCCACATATACCAATTGTTGCTGTTACAGCAAATGCACTAAAAGGCGATAGAGAAAGATTTATGTCTCAAGGACTTGATGAGTATTGTACAAAGCCAATTAAAAAAGAAGCGCTATCAGCAATGCTTAATATGTTTATTCCTGAGAAAAAAGAAGGAGCTAGTGGAGGCGGAACTATAAAGAAAAAAGAGATAAGAAAAGTTATCAAAAAAGTTCCTCAAACTGTTATTAAAAAAGTTTTAAAACCACAAACCGTTGTTAAGAAAGTTTTAAAACAAAAACCTGTTATTGTCAAAAAAGAAATTCCAGTAGAAAGTGATTTGCCAAAAAAAGAGGAAGTTAAAACTGAAAATTTAAGTTTAACAAAAAAAGATATCTTAATTTGCAGGAAAAGTCATTTGGAAAATAGAATTTTTGATACTATTTTAAAAAGATTTGCCAAAGAAATTGACAAAACTAACAATATAGATGAAATCGTAAATTTACTTAGTGCGAATTCATATAAACTAGTTATGCTTGATTCTAAGCTTGAAAATTTTGATGCTAAGCTTTTACTAGATATCATAGATCAAGTAAGCCCTGACACAAAAGTAGTCTTATTTAGTAATCAAAATGATAATATTAGTGAAGATGTTAAAAATAGATTTGCTGAAATAACCGATAGTAAGGTTAATAAGGCTGAACTTGAAGAATTAACTAAAAAATATATAGGATGAATGAATGGAAAATTTAGTAAATGTATTAGCAGTTGATGATGATGTTATTAACTTAAAATTGGTAGAAATGATGCTAAAAAAACATGGTGGTATAGGTGAGATTATTAAAGCTCCTAATGGACTTGAAGCTCTTAATATTTTAACTCAAAGAAAAGATATCGGTATAATTTTACTTGATATTGTAATGCCCGTTATGAACGGGCTTGAGTTTTTGGATAACACTCAAGTTAAAACACTTATAAAAAACATACCTGTTATAGTTTTAACAACAGATGAAACCACTAAAAAAGATTCACTTAGCAAAGGTGCTAATGATTTTGTAACAAAACCTATAACAGAAAAAGTTTTATTTGAAAAAATAAATAATTTTATTGGTCTATAAGGATTTCCCGCCAATTAGTGGCGGAAAATCTTTTTATATTTTGTAATAGTAGATATAAACCCTATCCTTATTTAAACCAACCTTTTATCTTATCAAACATACTCTCTTCAACCATCTTATTTGGTTCTATTCCAAAACTTTTTCCAAGTTCTTTTATAAGTTTTTCTTGATTTTCATTTAATTTTTTTGGCATTTTAATTGAAATTTGAGCTATTAAATTTCCTCTTTTTTTAGTTCTTAAATTTTCAATTCCTTCATTTTCTAAAACAAATTGCTCTTTATCTTGTGTTCCAACTCTAAGTTTTAATTCTTTTTGGCCATCCAATGTTGGTATGATAATAGTTTCTCCTAGCATTGCTTGAGTTATAAAAACTGGTACTTCTAAATAAACATCATCACCATCTCTTACAAACTTATCATCTTCTTTAACTCTAATTACAGCATATAAATCCCCGTAACTTCCATCTTTTGAGAGATTTCCTTTTTGGCTTATTCTTATTTTTATGCCATTATCGACGCCTTTTGGTATATCAAATTTAAAGCTTTGCTCAACCTCATCATACCCTTTGCCACCACATTTTGGACATTTTGATTTTAGCATTTCACCATGACCGCCACATTTTGGACAAGTTTGAACAAAACTCATAAAGCCTTGTCTTTGGCTTATTTGCCCTCTTCCTCCACAATAATCACAAGTTGTTTTCTGGCCACCTACTCCATCACATTCTTTACATGGTTTTTTTATTTTATATTTTAATTCCTTTTGGACTCCAAAAACAGCTTCTTTAAAATCTAAATCAACTAAAATTTCAATGTCTAAATCATAATTATCAATAGGTTTTTTTCTTCTTCCTGAGTTTGTTCTACCGCCTCCAAAGAATGAATCAAATATATCGCCCATAACATCTTCAAAGCCGCCAAAACCTCCGGCAAAACCACTACTAAACCCAGCATTATTTAAGCCGTCTTTTCCATATCTATCATAAATTTCTCTTTTGTTTTTATCGCTTAAACATTGATAGGCTTCATTTATCTCTTTAAATTTTTGCTCAGCTTCCTTATTGCCTTGATTTCTATCTGGATGATACTTTAAAGCAAGTTTTCTAAAAGATTTTTTAATTGTTTCAGAGTCTGCATTTCTTGAGACTTCCAATATTTCGTAATAATCCAATTCTGTAGCCACTTTTTATATACTCCTAAAAAATTTTAACCTTTAATTCTATCAAAATTATTTTAAGCATTTATAAATCTTTACAAATTTCAGCTATAATTATCACTAAAAAAATTGAAAGGATTAACATGGTTAATGTACTAATGATAGAAGACGATACAGAATTTGCACAAATTTTATCTGAGTATTTAAGTCAATTTAATATAAAAATAACAAATTTTGAGGATCCGTATTTGGGACTTAGTGCTGGCATAAAAAACTACGATTTATTAATACTTGATCTTACTTTACCAGGACTTGATGGACTTGAAGTATGTAAAGAAATAAGAGAAAAGTATGATATTCCTATCATTATATCTTCTGCAAGAAGTGATGTAAGCGATAGAGTTGTTGGACTTCAAATTGGAGCTGATGATTATCTTCCAAAGCCTTATGATCCAAAAGAGATGCATGCAAGAATAATGAGTTTAATAAGACGCTATAAAAAAACAGCTCAAGTAGAAGAAAACGATATTGATAGTGCTTTTAGAGTCGATGAAAAAAGACATGAAATTTATTTTCACGATGAGGCTTTAGTTTTAACTCCAGCTGAATATGAAATTTTAGAATATCTTATCAAACAACACAGCTTTTCAGTCTCAAGAGAGCAACTTGTATATCATTGCAAAAGCTTAAAAGATAAAAATTCAAAAAGCTTAGATGTTATAATTGGAAGATTAAGAACAAAAATAGGTGATAATTCTAAAAATCCAACTCATATTTTTTCAGTTCGCGGAATCGGATATAAACTTTTAGGATGAGATACTCACTAAGCACAAAAATAAGTGTTGTCTTTGCAATTGCTTTTGGTTTAGTATGCATTCTTTTCATAACTTTTGGAAGAATTCAACTAAACCAAGCATTTGATAGAATGACAGTTTCACAGATAAATTCCATAAATTATCTTTTAGGATTATATGAGAGAAAAACTCCGCCTGAAAACTTAGATGAATATTTTAGCAATTTTAATCTAACCGCTACAAAAGATAAAAATTTAATATCTAATGTTCTAACAAGAGGCGATATTGTATTTACTCGCCAAACTCCAATTGGAGATATTGTTTCATTAAAATATCAAAATTCTATGTTTATGCATATAAAAAATCCAAATTTTAGTGCGACTTTTGAAAGTAGCGGTGGCAAAAATTTAAACGATCCACTTTGGGTTGGATTTTTTATAACTATTATTTTGTTAGGATCACTTTATTTTTCAGTTTTAAAAAGCTTGGCTCCTCTTAAAAAATTAAATAATAATATTAAAAAATTTGCAACAGGAAATTTAGAAACCGCAACAGTAAATGTCGAAGGTGATGATGAAATAGCACAAGTTGCAAAAGAATTTGATAAAGCGGTTATAAAAATAAAAGAGCTTATTAGATCGCGCCAACTGTTTTTAAGAACAATTATGCATGAATTAAAAACACCTATTGGAAAAGGTAGAATCGTATCTGAAATGATACCAAATGAGCTTCAAAAAAAACGCCTTATAAATATATTTGAAAGACTTGAAATTTTAATAAACGAGTTTGCTAAAATTGAACAACTCTTATCAAAATCTTACTCTATAAATTATGAAGATTATCATTTTAGTCTTATTTTGGAACAAGCCAAAGATTTACTAATGCTTGATGATTGGGATAAAAAAGTTGAACTAAATTTAATAAGCGATCCACTTTTAAAAGCCGATTTTCAAATGTTTTCATTAGCACTTAAAAATTTAATTGACAATGCTTTAAAATATTCAAATGATCAAAAAGTTTATATCACCTCAACAAATGAGCAAATTTGCATTGCAAATAGTGGTGACCCACTTCCAGTAGATATAGCTCATTACAAACAAGCTTTTGTTAGAAATATAAATGAAAAAGTTTCTGGAATGGGACTTGGACTTTATATAATTGATAGAATTTGTGATATGCACAAGTACTGTTTAGATTATTACTATTCAGATGGAAAGCACCATTTTTGCATAGTTTTTAACAAAAATAAAGCAAGTTGTGAAATCCCTAAAAAACCAAAATTTCTAAAAAAGAAAAAATGAATATTTCCAAATTTGATGAGTTGGTAGAAGCTTTTATGAAGCTTCCTGGAGTTGGCAAAAAATCAGCTTTAAGATATGCGTATCATGTAAGTATAAATGACTCTTTTGCTGGATTAAATTTAGCTCACTGTATAGAAGATGCGGTTAAGCTTTTAAAAAGATGCTCAAAATGCGGGGCTTTAAGCGAAGATGAAATTTGCGAAATTTGTGCAGATGATCAAAGAGATAGAGAAATTCTTTGCATTGTAGAAAGCCCAAAAGATATTTTGATAATAGAAAAAAGCGGCTCTTATAATGGATTATATTTTGTTTTAGATGATGTAGATAATAGCATTTTGGAACGTTTAAAAAAATACATTGATGAAAATCAAATAAAAGAAGTTATTTTTGCCTTAACACCTGGAATTAATAGCGATGGAATCATGCTTTATATCGAAGATAAATTTAGTGATTTTGATATAAATTTTAGTAAAATAGCTCAAGGAATTCCAACTGGCGTAAGCCTTGATAATGTTGATATGCTCTCTCTTATCAAGGCTTTAAATAATAGAATGAAAACTTAATTTTTTCTATTTTTAGCAATATTTTGGTAGTATTTAATTTGATCTTTTTTGATAATTCTTATATAGTTTGTGCTTCCAGCAACTCCTGTTGGAAAACCTGCTGTCATTATATAGGTATGATCAAGATCAATATATCCTTTTTCAAAAGCCTCTTTTATCGTATCTGCGATTAAAAAATCAACATCGCTTTTATCTTTTACTATCACAGGACTTACCCCCCAAGCAAGTGTTAAAAAGTGAGCTGTTTCTTCATCATGAGATATGGCATAAATTTTAGTTTCTGGACGATTTCTAGCCATTTTTATAGCTGATCTGCCTGATCCTGTTATAGAAAGTATAGCTTTTGCATTTATATTTTTAGCTAAACTTACCGAGCTATAAGCCACCATATCTGTTTCATCAACCGCATCAAAACTCTTATAATAAGGATAAATTTTTTCAATTTCTTTTATGGTGTTACTCATTGCTTCTACAACTTTTACAGGATGTTTTCCAACGGCACTTTCCTCACTTAACATTACAGCATCAGTTCCATCAAGTACAGCATTAGCAACATCGCTAATCTCAGCTCTTGTAGCTCTTTCGTTTTGTGTCATTGAAAGCATCATTTGAGTGGCTGTAATAACTGGTTTTGAGTATAAATTTGCTTTTTTAATTATCATTTTTTGTATATTCGGCACTTCGTAATAAGGTACTTCGATTCCCAAATCACCCCTTGCAACCATTATTCCATCACTTACTTTTATGATTTCATCAATATTTTCAACAGCATCAAATTTCTCAATTTTGGCAAAAACTCTTGCTTTGCTTCCGTAGTTTTCAAGTATTCTTTTTACTCTTAAGACATCACTTGCTTTTTGCACAAACGAAACAGCCACAAAATGAACACCGTTTTTTGCTCCCCATTCCAAATCAAGCTCATCTTTTTTTGTAATAACATCAATATTTAATTTTGTATTTGGAAAATTTACTCCCTTATTTGATGTTAAAATTCCACTATTCTCAAGTACAGCATGAACTTCATCTTTACTTGCAAAATTAACTTTTGCTCTTATTGCACCATCACAAAGATAAATATATTCACCATTTTTAATAAGCTCTAAAATCTCAGGATGATTTATACAAAGCTTATATATTTTTTCATCTATTTTTTCACCAACTATCTCATCTTTTACAAAAATAAGCTTATCGCCTGAACTTAAATTAAACATCTCTTTTAGAGTCTTAACCCTAACTTTTGGACCACTTATGTCTTGAAAAATTCCAATTCTTTTATTAAGTTTTTTTTCAACTTCTTTAATTTTTTCCAAATTTGACTTATGATAGTTATGATCGCCGTGACTAAAATTCATCCTAAAAGCATTAACTCCTGCTTTTACTAAACCTTCAATTATGTCAATGTCATCGCTTGCAGGACCTATAGTTGCTAAAATTTTAGTTCTTTTATCCATTTTAACTCCTTGATTTTAATCCATTCCTTTAAATTTGATAAAATAATATCATATTTTTATAACTTTTTAGATACTTTTATAAATTTTGATATTTCAGCTTTTTTAATGCATAGTTTTGATAAAATCAATCCTAAATTAGTTTGACAAAAGGGCAAAAAAAATGGCAAAAAAATTTATTGATGTTATGGATACAACTTTTAGAGATGGCTTTCAGTCTGTTTATGGTGCAAGAGTTTTAATGGATGATTTTTTACCAGCAGTTAGCGCGGCAAAAGAGGCTGGTATTACGCATTTTGAATTTGGCGGTGGAGCTAGATTTCAAAGTTTGTTTTTTTATCTAAATGAAAATGCATTTGATATGATGGATAAATTTAGAAGCATCGTAGGAGATGAGGCAAATCTTCAAACTCTAAGTCGTGGTGTAAATACAGTCACACTTGATACCGGTAGCCGTGAAATTGTTGATTTACACGCTAAAATGTTTAAAAAACACGGCACTACAACAATTAGAAATTTCGACGCATTAAATGATGTTAAAAATTTAGAATTTAGTGGTAAATCTATAAAAAAATATGGATTAAAACACGAAATAGTAATTACTATGATGGATTTACCAAATGGGTGTGTTGGAGCCCATGATGCGGCATTTTACGAAAAAGTTTTAAAAGAAATTTTAAAAAGTGAAATTCCTTTTGATAGTATATGTTTTAAAGACGCTAGTGGAACATCAAGCCCTAATAAAGTTTATGAAACTATAAAAATGGCTAGAAAACTACTTCCACAAAATACTCACATTAGACTTCATACTCACGAAACTGCAGGCGTTAGCGTGGCATGTTATTTAGCTGCACTTGAAGCAGGAGTTGATGGAATCGATCTTGCAGCAAGTCCTGTAAGTGGTGGCACAAGCCAACCAGATATTTTAACCATGCTTCATGCTGTAAAAGGTAAAAACTATGATTTAGGTGGTCTTGATAGTGAAAAAATATTAAAATACGAAGATGTTTTAAATGACTGTTTGAAAGAGTATTTTTTACCACCTGAAGCTACAAAAGTAAGTCCTATTATCCCATTTTCTCCAATGCCAGGTGGAGCTCTTACGGCTAATACTCAAATGATGAGAGATAATAATATTCTTCATAAATTTCCAGAAGTTATAAAAGCAATGAGAGAGGTTGTTAAAAAAGGTGGATTTGGCACAAGTGTAACTCCAGTTAGCCAGTTTTACTTCCAACAAGCATTTAATAATGTCATGTTTGGAAAATGGAATAAAATAGCAGAAGGATATGGCAAAATGGTGCTTGGATACTTTGGAAAAACTCCTGTTAAGGCTGATGAGAAAATTATAGAACTTGCTAGCAAGCAACTTGGCTTAGAGCCAACTACAAGAGCTGCGATTGATATAGCTGATGAAGACTCTACAAAAAGTATAGCGTATGCTAAAAAAATACTTGAACACGCAAACATAGAAACAACTGAAGAAAACATTTTCATAGCTCTTGCATGTAAAGAAAAAGGAATTGCTTACTTAAAAGGTGAGGCAAAAGTAAATGTGAGAAAAGGAAAATTTGAACCAAAACCAGCTAAGCAAGGTGATTATACAATAATAGTAAATGGTGAAAAATACAATGTTCAAATTACAAGAGGTCAAAATCAAGATTTAAGCATTAAAAATATTGAAAAGTTAAGCTCAGGCAAAACCAACAAAAAAGAAGAAAAAAGACAAGCATCAAACAAAGATATAATTTCTGAAATTTCAGCAAATGTTTATAAAGTGCTTGTTAAAAATGGTGAAACTGTAAAGAAAAACCAGCCAATTGTTGTTTTAGAGGCTATGAAAATGGAAATAGAAGTAAATGCCCCAAGCGATGGCGTTATAAAAGAAGTATTTGTAAAAGTTGGCGGGAATGTAGAAAGTGGCGATATAATAGCCTCTTTGGAATAAAAAAAGTAAAACCAAATTTTAAATTTGGTTTTACAAATTTATTAATTAATTTTGAAGCCAAACTCCATTTTTTATATAATAACTTATTGGATAATAGGTTAATAAAATCACTAGAACCAAATTTGCAAACATGGAAATTTTATACCACAAATTTGAAATTTTTACATTTAACAAATCCATTATAAATATAAAAAATCCAGGAATTCCACCTATAAAAATAAGCGCATAAATAAAGTATCCAATATAATAATAATCTGCTTGAAGCATGCAAAATGGACATTTATGAGTAGGAAGTTCATAAATGTATGGTGAAAAAAATCTAATTATTGCATAAATTGTGGATGGTATAAATAAAAATGAAAAAATGCTTATCAAAAGATCAGCTTTATAATATGCAGATATGAAATTTAAAAAAAATAAAATATAAAAAATACCCAAAATAAAACTATCTTTATGCCAAAATTTCATATCGTGAAGTCCAATTTGTCTAAAAATATCACTACAACAAACCACAGGTTCACTTAAATTTATGCCACTAAAATGTAAAATTTCTAAAATAAATTCTAAAACTAAAAGCAAGAATAAGGGTATAAAAAATTTAAATTTAAGCTTTAAAAAAATGGAATTCTTAGTTTTAGAGTCTTCTTTATTTATTAATATCCAGCCACTTAAAAAGAAAAGATTCAAAATTTTTACTCCAAACATAAAAACACCATAATTTGTTGCATCAACTATCCCAGCAGCGCACATAGCACCTGGAACTAAAAACGAAATATCATCCATAGTCCAAACAAAAAATAAAAATAGTGGAATTTTTACTGCTAATATAAAAAATATAATGGTTGAAACCAAATATCCATTTTTTGCTAAGTTATACTGAGAATCTGAAAGAATATCGGGGTTGTAGTTTTTGACAATTTTAATTGCAAATACAAAAGCTATTGTTCCAAAAAAAATTATTAAACTCTCAACAACTAAAAGAGCTATTATAAAAGGTGATAACATAAGCATTTTAATCCTTTTTTAACTCATAAAAATCATTACCTAAGCCACTTTCTAATAAAAATGGATCATGTGTTGATATGATTATTGTTTTATCTTTCATTAAAGAAAAATATTCTATAAGTTTTTGACTTAATGCTTTATCTAAATTTGCAGTTGGCTCATCGGCTAAAATAATACTTGGATTATTTACTAAGGCCCTAATTATAGCAACTCTTTGCTGCTCTCCACCGCTTAAATTTAAGGCTTTTGATTTGATTTTTGAATAAATTCCAAACCTATCTAGAAGCTCTTTTATATACTCTAAATTTCCATTTTTATCAGGCAAAGTTGGGAGTAAAATATTATCAATCACACTTAAAGTTGGAATTAAATTAAAATTTTGAAAAATAATGCCTATATTTTTTCTCCTAAATTTGGAAGCAAATTTTAAAGATAGTTTAGAAATACTCTCCCCACCAATTACAATATCTCCAAAAGTTGGCTTATAAAGTCCTGCAATAAGACCTAAAAGCGTGCTTTTGCCACTTCCGCTAACTCCTTTTAAAAAAAATGTCTCATTTTTTTTAATATTAAAACTTATATTTTTAAGCGGAGTAAATTCTTGGCTTGTGTTTTCATTAAAAGTTTTAGTAATATTTTTTATCTCTATAAAATTTTCCATTTTGCCTACCTTAAAATTTCACCCGCATCACTTACGGCTATTTTCCATGCTGGTATTATACAAACTGCCACATATAAAGGCACTGTAACAAAAAACAAAAGCGCTATTATTTTAAAATTTAAATTAAAAACAAGCTCAAATGGAAATTTTAACTCACTATATCCTACAAAAATTTGCTTTAAAAAAGGTGCTTGCAAAATATAGACAAAAAATATTGCCAAACTTACACCAATAACAAAAGCAAAAACCGATAAAATTAAACTTTCCATCAATTTATAATTTATAATATGTGAAATTTCCCAGCCAAGAGCCTTTAAAATGCCTATTTCTCTTTTTTCTTCACTTCTTAAACCACTTGCTTTATCATATAAAACGGTTGCAAATGTTACAAAACATATCACAAAAAGCATTAAAAAAAGCCCACTTTTATAATCAAATAAAAGCTGATATTGTTTTAACATAGAATTTTTTGTAATGACTTTTAAATTTGAGTTTGAAATGGCTATTTTTTTGGCTATAAAATCAACTTCTGAAGGATTTGAAACATCTATAGTTATATCACTGAAATATGGTTTTTTAATACCTAAAATTTCTCTTGCAACATCCTCATCAAGCAGTATTATGTCGTTGTTTTCCAAAGAGTGGTTAAATTTATAAACCCCACCAACATTTACTTTTATCATACTGTTTTCTGGTGTAAAAAATGGCACACTTTTATAAAGTTTTAAATCCCCCTCTAAAACTTTTAAAATACTTTTTGAAGTTATCATAAAAGGCGGATTTTTACTTTCGTTAAAAACTTCGGCTATTTTTTCTATCTCTTTTTGATACTGCTCTTCAAAACTTTTTATACCAAAAATACTTAAATAAACCCTATTTCTTTCAAAATAATATTGCCCCCAAACACGCCCTTTTGCACTTTTTACTCCAGCAATTTTCAAAAACTCACCAGTTAAATTTCCCTCTATTAAATAGCTTCTCCCACCATAACTCTTACTTACCAAAATATCAGGAAATTCTTTTGAAATGCTTTTATATTCGTTATTTAGTGAGTTTGTTATCATCAAAACCGATGATAAAAGCCAAACTAAAACTCCAAAAATAAATGTAATAGTTAAGTTTTTATAACCATATCTTGTAATTGAAGCTAAGGTGTAATTAAATATATTTTTCATACTTACTCTTTATTGTTTATAAATTTTTTAGCATAGCCTGAGTTTACAAAAGTGCCAATTTCTACTTCTCTAAAGCCAGGATGAAAACTAAAAACATCATTTATCTCATAAGAAAACTGATGCCTTAAATATGGAGTTTCGTTATAAAATGCAAAACTATTTGTTTTGGTTAATTTTACAAACTCAAGCCTTTCATCCAAATGCTCATCTCTTGAGTTTAAATAAATTATCTGGGCAAACAAAAACCCAAATACAAAAATAACTAAAAAAATAAATTTATTATTCACAACTTCTTCCATCTAAAGCACAAGTTACTGAGTTTGTAATCTCATCAAATTTATAAATTTCAGTTCCGCCATGCTCAAGCCTAAAAGTTCTTGCACTTTCATGCATTTCAAAAGCAATTAGCTCATTTCCCATAGGCCCTAAAACATCGCTTCCCGCAACAAAAAAAGCTTTTTTTGCATTAATGACTTTTTGAGTGTAATAATCTCTTATTAAAATGCTAGCTTTATTTTTTATGTTTTCATCTTTTAAGATAAATTTCATCATATCTTTTGCACCATCAAAATGAAAAGTTTTATCTTCTAAATTAACCACAACTACCCATTTTGGATACTTATAGACAAACATTCCACAAATTGGACATCTATCAGTTTTAGAAAATTCTATTTTTAATTCATCTTTTTGCTTTTCAAAAAACCAGATATATTTTACTACAAGATCTGCTTTTTTTTCATCAAAAATGCCCTCTAAAATGCCACTTAAATTTTCAAAATTTTTGAGCCTATCATCATAGTATAAATTTTTACATTTTTTAAAAATATCAACTTTTAATTCATTTATAAATTTATAATCACTTTTTGATAGCTTTTCACACCTTTTTTCATAAATTCTCTTAGCCATTGTTTGATTAAATTTATCTTTTTTTATTTTACTTTGTCTTATGTAGGCTTTGTCAAATGCATTATCAAAATCGGTTATTTTACCACCAAATTTATTTGTAAAACTAATTGCATCATCTTTATTTAAAAAAGCAAACTCGCCTTTTTCATTTACCACATAATTTGCTTTTAAAGCAGGCATTAAGGACAAGGTTTTATAATCAGCAACTTTTATAGAGCTAAATAAAATATCCTCATCCATAGAGTGAAATGAAAGCTCTCCAAGGTCGCAATACTGTAAATTTTCACCACTTTTTAGCTTTGCAAAATATGCCGTTTTAATGCAATTTCTTAAAGGTTTTGCACTAAAGGATGAAAAATCATCTAATTTTGTAGATAAATTTTCATCTAAGCCTAACTGTAAATTTGGCTCATCCCCAAAAACAAATAAAGAAAAAAATAAAAAAACGGTTAAGCTTCTTATCATTTTATGCTTTTGCGATAAGCTCTATTTCTATTAAAACATCTTTTGGAAGTTTTGAAATCTCAATCGTGCTTCTAGCTGGTTTATGCTCTTTAAAAGCTTGTGCGTAAATTTCATTTACTACAGAAAAATCATCCATGTTTTTTAAAAAAATTGTTGTTTTTACTGCATCTTTTAGCGATAAATCAGCTTCTTTTAAAATCGCTTTTAAGTTTTTTAAAACTTGTTTTGTTTGAGTTTTTATATCATCTCCTGCAAGTTCACCGTTTGGAGTTAGTGGAATTTGTCCTGAAACAAACAAAAATCCATTTGCCTTAATAGCTTGTGAGTATGGACCAATTGCCGCTGGTGCCTCTAATGTTTTTATAACTTTCATTTTTTTCTCCTTAGTTGAAATTTTGTATTAAATCTTTAAAAATTTTACATAAATTTTTATATTCATCTATGCTAACTCTTTCATCTAGACTATGAATTCTATCATTTACCACGCCAAACTCAGCACACTCAACGCCAAATTTTGCAAAATATTTTGCATCACTTGTGCCACCAGCTGTGTTTAGCTTTGGCTTAATGCCAGATATTTTCTCCACACTTTTACTTAAATTTGTAATGATTTTAGAGTTTTTTGAAGTAATAAAAGGAAAAGATGAAGCTGAAATTTTTAAATCAATTTCATAATCATCATATAAATTTTTAATATAATTTTCAACTTTTTCTAAATTTGTAAGCATTCCATTTCTTACATTAAACATAATTTTTACTTCATTTGGAGTGACATTACAAACCTCCATACCACCACGAATATCGGTAATTACAATTTTGCTTGGCTCAAAAAACTCATCACCATTATCTAAATTAAATCCAGCAAACTCATTAAATTTAGTTGCTAAAATATGGGCTGGGTTAATGCACTTATTTGGATAAGCAGCATGTCCTTGTTTGCCCTTTATAGTTAATGTGCCATTAATTGACCCTCTTCTTCCAACTTTTATAGTATCTCCAAATTTTATATCAGAAGTTGGCTCAGCTACAACAGCATAATCAGGAAGTTCACCTATCTCATCTAAATATTTTAAAACCTCCCTAGTTCCATAAATAGCGTCCCCTTCTTCATCACTTGTTAAAAGTATGCTTAAAGTCCCATCAAAATCATCTGTTTCTAAAATCGCTGATAAAAACGCAGCAACGCCACTTTTCATATCTTGCGAACCTCTGGCATAGATATAGCCATCTTTAATTACTGGTTTAAACGGATCACTTTGCCAACCATCTCCTGGTGGAACAACATCAACATGTCCTGCAAAACAAAGGTGATTGCCATCACCAAATTTCTTTTTTAAAAAAAGGTTTTTAACTCCATTTTTTTCTATAAATTTAGTTTCAAAATCCACAAAAAGCATAGCTATATAGTTTAAACAACCATCATCATTAGGAGTAATTGATTTAAATTTCAAAAGTTCTGTTAAAAGCGAAAGTTCTTGATCTATCTCTTTTTTCATAAAATTTCCTTAAAAAAATGCTGATACAATAAATTTAAAGCAAAAAACAGCAACACAAAAGCTGAAAAATAAGCTAGTGCTCTCATCATTTTTTTACTTATAAAATTTTTACTTTTGTAAATAATAAGTGGAAAAACTAAAATCCAGCTTAAAATTCCTACAATAAGCCCAAAAAGTGTTAATGATAAATTATTTGTACTAGTTGTAATTGCTGCCATACTAAACCAAAAAATTATCACGTAAGGATTTGTTAAATTTAAAAAACATCCCTTAAAATAAGTGTTTAGATATCCTTTTGGCTCTAAATTTGATTTTGTTTTGATCTCTTTATTTACATCTTTTATAAGACCAAAAGCCATATAAATCAAAAACAAACTTCCAAAAATAGCAACTATTTTTAAAGTTATTGGAGTGTTTAATAAGTGCAAAACTCCAAAACTAAGAAGTATTAAATAAAAAACATCAGTGCTCATCGCTCCAAGCCCTAAACAAAGAGCTTTTGAATAGCTTGTAAAAGCGTATGACATTATTAAAATATTTAAAGGACCAATTGGCACTGCTACACCAAAACCAAGCAAAACACCTTGCAAAAATGAACTCATTTAAAATTCTGCTTTTTAAAATTCAATTTAAATTTCTTATCATAAACTAACTACTTTTGAGCCAAAACCACCCTCATTTGGTGCTCCGTCTCTATATGATTTCACACTTGGATGAGAATTTAAGAAATTTTTAACCGCTTTTGACAGTTTACCTGTTCCTATTCCATGTTTTATGATAACCTCATCAAATCCCATTAAAAGGCTATCTGAGATAAATTTATCTAAATTATTTAAAGCCTCTTCAACTCTTTGACCATGTAAATCTAAAACTAAATCTGGTTTTTGTGGTTTTTCTATACTTATTTTTATCTTTGATTTTTGATTTATAGGTTTAGAGTTACTTTTTTTAAGAAGTTTTAAAGGAACTCTAAGACTTAAATCATCCGTTAAAATTATCGCATCTGTTTTATTAAGCTTTGAAATAGTTCCTTTTAATAAACCATATTTTACATAATCCCCAACTTCAAAAGTCTCGTTTTGGGCTTTAAATTCAGGTTTTTTTATAGCTTTTCTAAACTCATTTGCTTTATTAATACTTCTTTGTTTATCTTTTGTATCTTGTAAATTTATACCTTTTTTAGCCTCATTTATAGCTTTATAATACTCTAATTCTAGTTTTGAAATAATTTCTTTTTGAGCATTTTCATAATTTTCTTTTTGATTTTTTAGACTAGTTAATAAATCATCTAATTTATTTTGTTTTTGAGAGGTTTTTTTTAGCTCCTCTTTTAGTTTTAACTCCAAATTTAAAGTCTTACTGATAGCTTCGTTTAAATTTTCTTTTTCATCTCCATAAAGTTCTTTTGCGTTTTTTACAATATTTGGTGAAATTCCATATCTCAAAGCTGTCTCAAAAGCATACGACTTTCCTATTGTGCCTTCTAAAAATTCATATTTTGGAAGAGATTTTTTTTCATCATAAAGTGCAGCAACAAGCTCCACATCGCTATTTTTAGCCAAAATCATAGCTAGACGCTTATGATGAGTTGTAATAACCATTTTTATATTTTGTTTTAAAAGATGCTGGGTTATAACAGCATAAAGGCTTGCTGCTTCTTCAAAATCAGTTCCAAGCTCTATCTCATCAATTCCTAAAAGAAGGTTTTTTTTACCAAAAAGTTTTGAAAAACTTAGCATTCTTCCAGCAAAAGTTGAAATATCATTTTTAGAGTTTTGCGGATCTTCCATGATAAGCGAAAACTCTTTAAAAGTGCCAATTTTGCTTTTATTTGCATCGATTCTCATAGGAAGTAAATACTTTGATAGTAGTGCTACGCTTAAAATTGATTTTAAGAGCATACTTTTTCCACCCGCATTTACACCAGTTATTAAAAGTATATTTTTAGTAAAATTTATACTTACTTTTTTTGGATTTTTAAGTATTGGATGAGCAAAATCCTTTATAATAATTTCGTTTGAATTTGACGCTAAGATAAACTCGTAGTCTTTGCTTTTGGCAAAATTTGCCCTTGCTACAACACTATCAAGACGATCAAATGATTTATTTATAAATCTTAAAAAACTTAAATTTTTATTAAAAATACCTGAAATTCTCTTACAATGTTCAAAGGTTATTTCCTCAATTTTATCTAAAATTTCAGCTTGATCGCTTTTTAGTTTTGATATTGCACTAGGCAAAACATAAAAATACCCACCACTACTTCTTGCTACAACACTTCCTTTTAAAGCGTGATTAAACCCACCTCTTACTAAAAGTGTTTCACTATCATTTATATAATGAATTTGAGTATCTACTAAATATGGCGTTAAACTTTTTGTATAAATTAACTTTTTAAGTTGCGAGTTAATCTCATCTTTTTTAATTTTAAAAGCATTTTTAAAAGTAAAAAACCTCTCATCAACACTATCTTTAAACTCACCTTTTTCATCAAAATAATTTGATATTTCTGTTATAGCTTCTGGAATTTCTATCTTTAAAAGCCAGTTTGCAAAACTTCCGTCAAACTCAATTTTTTTTATATAGTTAAAATATTTTATAATTTTTGAAATTTCATAGATTTCACTTATATGTAAAATGCCTAATTTAGAAATTCTCATCAACGCATCGTCTAAATTTGAGATATTTTCACAAAGCGTGACATCAAATTTTGATATTTCATCTATCCAGTCATAATAAGTTTTACTATCGCCTTCTAAAAAAAGTGGTTTTTTCCTTGCAAGATATGAGTTAAACTCGGCTAAGTATTCATCCAAGTCAAGTTTTTTAAATATTTCCATTTAAAACCTTGCAATCTTTTATATCAAATATTAAATTTTTAAAATTTTCAGGTGCGTCTCTTTTAGCACTTAAGCTTTTTGTTGCAGGAAGATAGTCAAAATTTGTTAAATTTGCATCTATTTTTCCACACTTTATCGTCTGTCCTTGTAAAAATGCAGTTACTATTGTGTCTAAATTTGAACTTTTTTCTTCGCTATTAATTTCAAAAAAATACCCAAATAGTGCAATTAAAACTAAAATTGATATAATTAAAGCTTTAATTTTTTTACTTAAATTTTCTAAGCTTAAAATTATTAAAATAAAAATTATTAAAGCTATAAAAATAACATATCTCATATTTTTTGCCTTAACTGATTTGATATATCTCCAGCACCAAACCCAACAACAATGCCTTCATTTAAAATATGCTTAACATCATAAATATCACTAAATTCTATATGATCATCTACTCTTTTTACAGAGTTTGCAAAAAGTGGATTTAAATGTGAAAACTCATCTTTTAATGAAATTCCATTATCACTTTCTCCAGCACTATAAACTGGCAAAATAACTAAATCATCACATTCTTTAAAGCATTCTTTAAAGCCATTTAAATTTGCTTTAAGCCTTGTAAATCTGTGTGGCTGAAAAATAGCTGTGATTTTATTAATCCCTAAAAGTTTTGCATACTCTTTTACACTTTTTAAAGTTGCTTTTATCTCAGTTGGATGATGAGCATAATCATCTATTAAAACAAAGTCTTTTTTTGCAACTAAAATGTCAAATCTTTTTTTTATGCCCTTATAAAATGTTAAATTTTTTCTAATTTCTTCAAGCCCTATTTGAGAACTTGCCGCTAAAATAGCAAGGCTTGCATCAATTGCGATATGCTCACCAATGCCAAAAACTTCAAATCTTCCTAAATTTTTAAGCCTAAAACTCATATATGGCTCATAATCCCTTAAAACAAGTTTAATGTCCTCTATATCTTTGCTTGGAAAAAGTTTAATACACTCTTTTTTTAAACTTCCTAAAAACTCATCTTCTGCGTTTATAACACAAATTTCAGCTCTTTCTAAAAAGCCTTTATAAGCAGCATGAAATTTTTCTATACTAAAATCATAATGTTCCATATGTTCTGGCTCGGCATTTGTTACAACAGCCAAGTAAGGATTTGAGTTTAAAAAACTGCTATCGCTTTCATCTGCCTCAAAAACTATCTTATCGCTTTCAAAATATTTCATATTTGAGCCAAACTGCTTTGAAATAGCTCCAATTATAACACTTCCTTCAATCAAACTTGAAAGCATTGCTGAGGTGGTACTTTTGCCATGAGCTCCAGCAACTGAAAAAACCTTTTTATCTTTTAAAACAAAGGGTAAAATTTCTTTTCTTGAATAGCATTTAATTCCTTTTTTATTAGCTTCCACAAGCTCTTCATTATCTGGCTTTATGGCAGCTGAATAAACCACAAAATCTTGATCTGTGATATTGTTTTTTGAGTGAGGAGTTGAAATTTTCATCCCTTCATTTCTTAAATCCCTTACCGTTTCACTTTCACTAATATCAGAGCCACTTATAATAAATTTTTTTTCTTTTAAAAATCTTGCAATTGCTGAAATTCCAATTCCACCAATTCCTATAAAATGAACTTTTTTCAAAATATTTACCTTTAAAAATTATTAGAATTGCCTATTTTACCAAAAACTTTTTAATATTTATCTATTTTATATACTTATTTTGATTATTTTATGTTATAATTTAATAATTTATTAATTAAAAATATAAGAAAATTAAATGCTGAAAATAAATTTTATAAAAAGGTGTTTTTATGAGAGTGTTACTTTGTATTTTAATTACTGTAATTTTTGGAAATGCTGGGATTATTGAGCGTTTTACAAAACCTGAAAATTGTAAATCATGCCATGATGAACAGTTTAGTGCGTGGAAAACTTCACTTCACTCACTTTCGCATGAAAAAAACAATGAACTTTATGAAAAAAGTGTAAGATTTGTAGCTCTTGAAGCAAGTAAAGGACATGCGGAAGTTTTAGTATCTTGTTCAAATTGCCACAATCCAAGACTTGAGATAAAAGAAGTTGATGATGTTTATACAATTGCAAAAGCTTTTGATCTAAAAACCCAAAAAACTGAAAAAATAGATGAGGCTTTAGGTGTTGAACATATACAAAATGGAATAAGTTGTTATATCTGCCACAATGTTGATAGCATAAAGGCAAAAAGTTCTCAAAACCAAGTGGGATATAAAAATTTTAAATGGACAGAAGATGATACTATTGTAGGCCCTTATGAAGATCCAGATAATAGAGCTGGTTTTCACACAAGCTCACAAAGAGATTTTTTTGTAGATGGAAATGATTTATGTTTATCTTGTCATCAAGGAACTGCTTTAAATAACCCTTTGGCTATTTATAATACAGGCGATGAACATTTACAAAGTGGCGATACCCAAAGATGTGTAGATTGTCATATGAAACCTACTACAAAAGGTATTATATCACCACATTCAAAACCAGAAACAGCTAAAGTAAGGGATCTTAGAGCTCACCTTTTTGCAGGCGTTAGAAACAGCTCTGAGCTTTTAAATGATTCTTTAAAAATAGATCTTAAAAAAATAGCTCAAAATAAAGTAAATTTAAATGTTTTAAATTTAACATCACACAATCTCCCAAGTGGATTTAGTGGAAGAAATATAACTATAATAGTTACATTTTTTGATAATAACGCAAAAGAGTTAAAATCACAAAGTATAAATTTTGAAAAAATTTATCACAATAAGCTTGAAGTTATAACTCTTTCATATACTGCGGATAAGCTTATATCAGATACTACTTTAAAAGCATATGAAGATAGAAATATAAAAATTGATATCCCACTTCATACAAGCTCTGCAAAAGTTGAGGTTTTATACTATGTTTTATCACCAAAACTTCAAGAAAGAATTATAATAAATGATGAAAAATACACAAAACCTTATGAAATTTATAAGGCTACATTTAGCTTAAATTAAGACAAGTTTTTTAACTTGTCTTCCAGGGTTTAATAAATATTTTTTAAAATATAGCTTTTTTTACTGATTTTATATATATTTTTAGTTTTATTTCAGTATAATGGCTCAAAAAACTATAACTAAAGGAAAATTTATGCGTTTAATATTTTTATTTTTTATCATGGTATTTTCTTTACAGGCACAAAATGCACAAATAGTTGAGAAATTTACAGATCCAAAAGCCTGTAGTCAGTGTCACAACTCCCAATATAGCATGTGGAAAACATCAGTTCATGCACTCTCACATGAAAAAAACAATGAGCTTTTTGCCAAAAGTGCAAGGCTTGTGAGTATAGATAGCTTTCAAACATACGAGCAAACATTGGTTGGCTGTTCAAATTGTCACAATCCAAGGCTTGATGTAAAAAATGTAAGTAGTAATTATGTCTTAGCTAAAACTTTTGAATTAAATACAAAAGAAACTGAATATGTTGATAGCTCACTTAAAGTAAAGCATATCCAAAATGGAATAAGCTGTTATATCTGCCACAACGTAGATAGCATAAAGCCAAGAGATGATGACTCACAGATAGGATATCAAAACTTTAACTGGGTAAATGGAGATATCATAGTTGGACCGTTTGATGATGAGCATCAAAGAGGAAAAGAGTTTCATTTGAGCTATAAAAGAGATTTCTTTAAAGAAAATAACAATCTATGTTTATCTTGTCATCAAGGAAAGGGAGGAAAAAGCGAACATTCAGTTTATAATACAGGGCATGAACTAATAAATTCTGGCTCAACTGAACTTTGTGCGGACTGTCACATGGGAAAAGAGGGAAGAGAGATAATATCACCAAATATTGAACCTGATAATGCAGTTTTTAGAAAAACAAGACCTCATCTTTTTGCAAGTGTAAGAAACAATCCAAGGATTTTATCAAATGCGCTTGATATTGATATTAATCAAATAGACAACAAAACAGCTAAAGTAAGCGTTATAAACAAAATAGCTCACAATATGCCAAGTGGATTTAGTGGCAGATCTTTAGAGCTTAATCTAACATTTTATGATAAAAATTCAAAAATACTAGATGATCAAAAGTTAAGTTTTGAAAAAAGATATAGAAGTAAAACAGGCTTTATAACTCTTTCATATAGTGCTGAAGTAATGGATAGTGATACTACTTTAAAACCAAATGAATCAAGAGAATTTGAAGTTGTATTTCCAAAAGGAACAAGCACTATCAAAGCTAAGCTTAATTACTATTTAATTCAGCCAGAACTTCAAAAAAGACTTCTAGTGAAGGATGAATCTTTTACTAAGATATATCCGGTATTAGAGCGCGAATTAATAATTAAATAATTTTTGAAAAAATATTATCGGTATAAGATATTTTATTATCTTATACCGATTTAAAATATTATAGATACAAGTAAAAAGTGTCGTTCTTGTAGATTTTTTAAAAGACAATATAACTTTTTTAAGTATTATAAACTTTATTTTATATTTTTACTCTCACTAATTAAATCTATCGAGTTATGAATTTTTGTAAAATACTCAAATGCCTTTATTAGTCCTAAATTTAAGGAGTCTTTGTCCGGTCTGTGAGTGCCTGGAATTCTTGTATAGTTTAAAACGCCATAAAACTCTGCTGAAAAATTGTCTTTAAAACAGTCATAAAAGTCAAATAATTCATCTGATTTGGCAAACATCCCAAAAGTAAGTTGTCTATTAAGTCCTCTTAAGTTTATTTTTTTATTAAGATCAAGATTAATAACCAAAGGGTCAATACAAGGATTAATTACTATTTTAAAAATTTCTAATCTTTCTAAACTCATTGTGTAGTATCCACCCAAACTATGACCTATTACAATATCTATATTTTTTGATAATTCATTTATTTTCAAAATTGTTTCATCATAATTTAATAGATTGAAATCTGGTGCGATTATTTTAGTTATTGCAAAATTACTTAAAACTGATTTTAGATTATTTGCGGTTGTTCCATTTCCCGAGCTATTAAAGCCATGAATGATAAGAACTCTTTTTGATTTTAAATCATCTAAACACTCTTTAAAGTTTTGCATTTTATATTTTCTTTCTTTAAATTTTAAAATTTAAATTAATCATATTTTAAATTTATTTATTTTTATCTCACCACTTGAAATATCAATATAATAAAACAAATCTTTTTTTACTTCGAGTCCGGCTAGATATCTAATAGCCAAATTTGCTTCAAGCCCAGCAGCCATCATGACAATTGGGCACGCAATTCCAGTTGGCTTTATCCCTTTTTTATCAAATGCATTAAACTTAGCTTTATCCATAAAACAAATTTGAATAAAAAACTCCTGAACAGAAGTATAAATCCAAGGAATTTCTAAATCTTTAGCAAATTTATCTATCAAAACTCTAGTTTCTAAATTATCAGTTGCATCTAAAATAAGATCAAACTTAACATTATTTTTTTTTATAAACTCTTTAAAATTTAAAATATGAGAAAAAACTTTAACGCCGTTAAACCTACTTTCAACCACGCTTTTAAAAACTTCTGCTTTAAATTTCCCCTCATCATCTAATTTAAATAAAATTTGACGATGAATATTTGAAATATCGACCTTGTCAAAATCAACAACGTGAATTTCTCCAATCCCGCTACTTCCAAGTGAAAGACCGAGCGAGCTTCCAAGCCCACCACTACCAATTATTAAGATTTTTTTATTTTTTAAGCTTTCTTGAGTTTTTTTGCCCCAAAGCTGAATTTGTCTTTTAAAATAAGCACTTTCGAAATCACTCATTTTTAAAGCCTTTTTTAGCTAAAATTTCTCTAAATTTCCAAAATTTCCTCTGAGTTTTTAACTCATTTTTTGAAAGTTCAAAAAGTAAAATTCCCTCTTCTTCATTTAACTTGCTACTTATTATTCCATTTGGAGTTACAGCAAAACTTTTTCCATAAAACTCACAAACTTTTTTATCAAATTTAGCCTTTCCAATACGATTTGCTCTTAAAACATAGACTAAATTTGTAAAAGCTTTTGTTTTTAAAATTTCTTCCCATCTTTGGTTTGAGTCAAAAGTCCCAGCTGTTGGCACTAAAACCACATCAACATCTTTTTTTAGTAAATACTGCCAACAAATATCAAAATGAGTTTCAAAACCCATTAAAACTCCAAATTTGAAATTTTCGTGGTTAAATACAGGCAAATTTAACTCTTTTACATCATTTAAAAAAAACTCTTCCTCATTCCAATGATCATAATTTATTAAAAAATTCTGCTCAAAATATCTATATGAATTTGGAGAAAATTTAGCTACACCTTTTACAAAACCTTTATTTTTTTTTGTTATAAAGGGTGCTATTATGGTTGTATTGTATTCTTTTGCAAGCTTGATAAAAAGCTCTTTTTTGTGTAAGATTTGTTCATTAATAAGACTTTTTGGCATTTTTAAAAGCTCAGTAAAAAAGCTATTTAAAACATATTCACCCAAAACAACAAGTGATGCACCGCTGTCTTTTACAATTCTCATGTAATAATCAATTCGCCCCTCACTCATCGATAAAGTCGGGAGCTGAATAATACAAATTTTACTCATCACTAATCTCAGTAATTTCAAGTTTTGCTTTATCCAAAATTTTAGAAGTTTGTTTTAATAAACTTAAAGCTTCTTTGTAAATTTCAACGCTTTTTTCTAAACTTAAATTTTCATCTTTTAGTTTTTCAAGTAAGCTTTCAAGCTTTTTTACTTTATCTTCAAAACTTTCAATTTCATCTATTTTTTCACTCATTTAACGCCTTTTTTATATAATTTTCAAATTTATCACACTCTACTAAAAACGCATCGTGCCCATAACTGCTTTCAATATTATAAAACTCACTTTTTTTGCCAAGATCATTTAATGCATCATAAATTTCTTTCATCTCATCTGGCATAAAAAGCATATCGCCCTTAAATGCAATTAGTGTAAGCTTTGCTTTAACATTTGAAAGTGCATCTTTTAAATCATCATAATTTCTTGTTGAGTCAAATATATTCATCATTTTTACAATATAAAGATAGCAAAGCGGGTCAAATTTTTTGGCAAAATTTGAAGCGTTATACTCCATATATCTATCTACTTCAAATCTTCCTTTAAGCTCGTAAAGTCCATCTGTTGCAACATAGTTTCTTCCGAATTTCATATCTGTTGATGAGGGACTTAAAAAACTTATATGCCCTGCCATCCTGCCAACTTCCATGCCAACAAGCCCGTGTTTTGCAACTAAATTTTTATCGTAGTTTCCATTATCAAAAATAATATCATTTAAAATACCATGAATTGCTATTTTATTAAAAGCTATTGCCCATGCTCTTGTTGCATAAGTTGAAGCAAGCATTACAATTCTATCGCTAAAATTTGGATGGTCAATCGCAAAGCAAAGCGCTTGCATACCACCTAAACTTCCACCAACCACAGCATGAGCTTTTCTTATACCAAGCCTTGTAAAAAGCCTCATTTGTGCATTTACAACATCGCTAATTGTAAGAACAGGAAATTTTAGTCTATATTCTGCGCCGGTATTTTCATCTATACTTAAAGGGTTTGTTGAGCCAAATGGACTTCCTAAAATACTTACACAAATTACAAAATATTTTGTTGTATCTATTGTTTTGTTATCGCCAATAAGCGTGTCCCACCAACCTGGCTTTGCATCTCCATCATACCGACCTGCAGCATGACAAGAGCCAGTTAGAGCGTGACACACTACAACTGCGTTAGTTTTATTTTCGTTTAATTTTCCATAAGTTTCGTATTTTAACTTAAACGATGATAAGATACGACCGCTTTCTAAATGAAGCGGCTCGTTAAAATACTCTAAATTTGTGCTTATTTTCACTAATGAACTTTATAATTTGGTGCTTCTTTTGTTATAACAACATCATGAACATGACTTTCTTTTAGACCTGCTGTTGTTATCTCTACAAATTCAGCCTTTTCTTGGAATGTTGGTATATCGATACTTCCGCAATATCCCATAGAGCTTCTTAGTCCTCCTAAAAGCTGAAAAACAACATTTTTTAAAGTTCCTGCATAAGGAACTCTTCCCTCAATTCCTTCAGGAACTAATTTATCACTTGCAGTTCCTTCTTGAAAGTACCTATCAGCACTTCCTCTAGTCATTGCTCCGATTGAGCCCATTCCACGGTAAAGTTTATATTGTCTTCCTTGGAATGTTATTAAATCTCCTGGACTCTCATCACAACCTGCAAGCAAACTTCCTATCATAACAGAACTTGCTCCTGCAGCTAAAGCCTTTGCAATGTCACCTGAGTATTTTATACCACCATCTGCAATTACAGGAATATCATATTTTTTAGCTTCCTCGGCGCAATCACTAATAGCTGTAATTTGTGGCACACCAACTCCTGCTACTATTCTAGTGGTACAAATACTTCCAGGTCCAATTCCAACTTTTATTGCGTCCGCCCCAGCTTTTGCAAGATCTGCTATACTTTTTGGATTTGCAACATTTCCAACTATAACATCAACATCTAAATTTGATTTTAATTCTTTTAAAGTATTTATTATGTTTTTAGAGTGCCCATGAGCTGAATCAAGCACTAAAACATCAACACCTGCATCAACTAAAGCTTCTGCTCTTTCAAAATGTCCTACGCCAATAGCAGCACCAACAATCAATCTTCCATATTTATCTTTATTTGAGTTTGGATACTCTATTCTTTTTTTAAGATCTTTTATTGTGATTAAACCATCTAATTTGCCGTTTTCATCAACGATTGGAAGTTTTTCAACTTTATTATTTTTAAAAATCTCTTCTGCATCATCAAGTGTGCAGCCTTTTGGAGCTGTTATAAGAGGCGCTTTTGTCATTTTATCACCAACTAAAGCAGTAAAATCAGTCTCAAATCTTAAATCTCTATTTGTTAAAATTCCTATTAAAACCCTATCATCATTTACAACCGGAACTCCTGAAATTCTATATTCACTCATTATATCAAGTGCTTCTTTTATAGTTGCATTAGGTTTTATGAAAATTGGATCTATGATAACACCACTTTCACTTTTTTTAACTCTTTTTATCATTCTAACTTGGGTTTTTATATCCATATTTTTATGGATTATTCCAATTCCTCCAAGTCTTGCCATCATAATGGCTGTTCTATACTCAGTTACTGTATCCATAGCAGCACTAATTAGTGGAACATTTAAGTTTATCTTTTTTGTTAATCTTGATTTTAAAACTATATCTTTTGGTAAAATTTCTGAATATTGTGGCATTAAAAGCACATCTTCAAAAGTCAAAGCTTTTTTTACTATCCTCATATTTACTCCTTACTTAAATTCTCTAAAACTAACCCACCATTTAAAACATTTTCATCATCAAAGGCTTTTCCTAAAAGCTGGGCACTTATACTAAGTCCCTCATTTGTTTTGCAAACTGGAACTGAAATAGCTGGAAGTCCTGCTAAATTTGCACCAACTGTGTATAAATCTCCTAAATAAACTTTAAGTGGTTCTGTAATGCTTCCAAATTTATATGGCAATGTAGGAGTTACTGGACTAAAAATAAGATCGGCTTCATTAAAAACCTCTTCATACTCTCTTCTTATAAACTCTCTTGCCTTTTGAGCTTTTACATAATATGCATCATAATATCCACTACTTAAAACGAAAGTTCCTAAGAGAAGTCTTCTTTGAACTTCAGCTCCAAAACCTTCAGCTCTTGTATTTGCATAAAGCTCATGTAAATTTTTAGCCTCTGCACGTCTTCCATATCTTACACCGTCAAATCTACTTAAATTTGCGCTTGCTTCAGCATTTGCAATAATATAATAAGCTGCAATATCTATATTGGCATTTGAAAACTCTTTATAAACTATCTCATGTCCGGCTGATTTTAGTTTTTCAATTGTTTTTAAAAGAGCATTTTTTATTACTTCATCAGTATTTTCAATATAATTTTTAATAACAGCAATTTTTAACTTTTTGTTTGGATCTAAATTTGTAGGCTTATACTCGCCGTTGTAGCTTGTGCTATCTTTTTCATCATGTCCTTTTATGATATCGTATAAAATAGCAGCATCTTTTACATTTTGAGTAATAGGCCCAATTTGATCTAAGCTACTTGAGTAAGCCCCAAGACCATACCTACTAACTCTTCCATAAGTTGGTTTAAAACCAACACAACCACAAAACGCAGCAGGTTGGCGGATACTTCCACCAGTATCACTTCCAAGTGCTGCTATTGCTATACCACCTGCAACAGCTGCTGCACTTCCACCGCTACTTCCACCTGGAACTCTTGAGTTATCAAGTGGATTTAGAGTTTTTCCATAAAAAGAAGTTGCAGTTGTGCTTCCCATAGCAAACTCGTCCATATTTGTTCTTCCAAAAGGACAAATTCCTGCATTTTTTAGCTTTACAATTGCTGTTGCATCGTATGGCGCGATATATCCTTGAAGTATTTTTGAAGCACTTGTAACGCTCCAACCTTTTACTTGGATATTATCTTTTATCGCAACTGGAACACCATCTCCACTTGTATTAATTTCTGAATCTAAAAACTGTTCAATATAAGCACCTAACTCTTTTTTTTCTTTTATTTTTTTTGATAAATCTTGTTTTAAATTTTTTAACTCTTCGCTTGATAGTTTTAAAGCAGCTTCTAAACTTATCACTTATTCTCCTTAAATTTATTTACAAATACCACACCAATTACGGTTAAAACTATAAATAATAAAAAAGTTATAATTAAAACACTATTTGGCAAAGGCTCACTAAACATTTTCCATCACCTTATTACACCTTGGGCAAAGCTCATCTTCTTTTTGTGCGTTAAATTTCCAGCATCTTGGACATTTGTGTAAATTTGATTTTACAATTCTAAAAATCTCATCATCAACTTTAAACTCAGCTAAGCACTCACCACTTTCAAGACTTCTTACCTCACTTACTAAATACCAATCAACTATATCTTGCATATCGTGAGATAAAACTTCATTTGAGCTTGTTTCAAGTGCAATTTCAAGTGTAGATTTAATAATTTTATCTTTTTTTAGACTATCAACCATCTCAAAAAATTTCTCTCTTGAGGATATAAAAATTTCATCTTCTGTTTTAAAATCATAATCAAGCTCTTCATATAAAAGATCAAATGCATCTGATTTTCCATTTTTAATAATATCTGGTGCAAACTCCATAACCTCATCTACTGTGTAAGTTAAAGTTGGAGCAATTAGTGGTAAAAGACTTCTTGTAATTATTACCATAACGCTTTGAGCACTTCTTCTTCTAGCTGAGTTTATATCATCACAATATAGTCTATCTTTGCAAATATCTAGATAAATTCCACTCAAATCAGCATTTAAGAAATTTAAAAGCTGGTTAAATCCTTTTGAAAAGTCATAGTTTTTAAACGAATTTTCAACATCTTTAAATGTTTTTGAAGCTTTTGTTAAAATCCACTTATCTAAATTTGTAAAATTTGAAGTTTCAAGCTCTTTTAAATCACTAACATTTGCAAGTAAAAATCTTATTGTATTTCTTATTTTTCTATACTGTTCGCTAACTTGTTTTAGTATCTCTTTTCCAATTTTTAAATCACTTGAATAATCACTCAAACTTACCCAAAGCCTTAGAATTTCAACACCATACTCTTTAATAATTTCACTTGGCAAAATAACATTTCCAACTGATTTACTCATCTTAGCACCGTCTTTATCAACTGTAAATCCATGTGTTAAAATGGCTTTATAAGGAGCTTTTTCATTGATTGCGCAACTTACTAAAAGAGAGCTTTGAAACCAGCCACGATGTTGATCACTTCCTTCTAGATACATATCAGTTGGATAACTTCCAGCATCGTATTCGCCGCTATTTAAAACAGCATTCCAAGTTGAGCCACTATCAAACCAAACATCTAAAATATCCATAACTTTTTCTAAATTTTCAGGTTTGTATTTTGAATTTTTTGGTAAAAGCTCACTTATTTCAAGTTCCCACCACGCATCGGCTCCGTGAGTTTTAAAAATTTCATAAACATTATCTAAAATTTCACTATCAAAAATTGGCTCTTTTGTGGATTTATCTCTAAAAAATGCGATTGGAACTCCCCACTCTCTTTGTCTTGAAATACACCAATCAGGGCGATTTTCTATCATTGATAAAAGACGATTTTTACCAACTTGTGGATAAAATTTTATATTATTATTTATCTCATTTATCGCAACTTGTCTTAAGGTTTTACCACCAAGTTTTGGCTCATCCATAGCTATAAACCACTGTTTTGTTGCTCTATAAATTACAGGCTTTTTAGTTCTCCAGCAAAATGGATAAGAGTGCGTAAATTTACTCACACTTAATAAATTTTTACCTAAAATTTCAACTATTTTTTCGTTTGCCTTAAAAATGTGCATTCCAACAAGCTCATCAACAAACTCATCTTTTATAAGTTTTTTTGATTTTAAAGTTTCATCAAAACAGCCGCCATCATCAACTGGCATTAATACTTCAATGCCATATTTTAACGCTGCAAAATAGTCATCTTCACCATGTCCTGGAGCAGTATGAACTAGTCCTGTTCCTCCGTCCATTAAAACATGCTCTCCTAAAATAAATCTTGATAATCTATCATTTAGTGGATTTATCGCATATAAATTTTCTAATATTTTTGAGTCAAATTCTTTTAAAATTTCACCTTTTGTAAGGTTTTTAGAAATTAAAACTTCAAGTAAAGGCTTAGCAAAAATATAGCCCTCTTTTGTAACCACATATTTTTCATGTGGGTTTAGAGCAATTGCTTGATTTGCTGGAAGTGTCCATGGAGTAGTAGTCCAAATAACGGCTTTTGCATTTTCAACTCCAAGTTTTTTATTTGCCTCATCTGTTAAATTAAAGCTTGCATAAAGACTATAATCCTCTTTATCTTTGTATTCAACTTCAGCCTCAGCTAAAGCTGTTTTAGCAGCCCAGCTCCAAAAAACAGGCTTGCTTCTTTCAATCAAAAGTCCTTTTTTAGCAATATCACAAAGGTTTTTATAAATATCAGCTTCAAATTTAAATTTCATAGTTAAGTATGGATCACACCAATCGCCAATAACTCCTAAATCCTTAAACTCATCTCTTTGAATATCAACAAATTTAGCTGCATGATCTCTACAAAGTTGTCTTAACTCTTTTTTTGAAATACTATTTTTTTTATCACCTAAACTTACCTCAACTTGCTGCTCTATCGGAAGCCCGTGACAGTCCCAGCCAGGAACATATCTAATTTCATCGCCAAAAAAATAGTGTGTTTTTAAAATAATATCTTTTAAAATTTTATTTAACGCATGACCTATATGAAGATGACCGTTTGCATAAGGCGGTCCATCATGAAGTGCAAAAGACTTTAAAGCATTTTGTCTTTTAGCTTTCATTTTATCATAAACTTTTCTTTCTTCATACCATGCTTTTAGTCTTTTTGGCTCGTTTGCTGGTAAGTTTCCTCTCATCGCAAAATCTGTTTTAGGCAAAAAAAGTGTGTCTTTATAATCCATTTAGTAAAACCTTCCATTAAAAATTTTCAAATTTTACCTAAGAAGCGCTGAAATAATAATAAAATAGTTAAACTAAATTTGATATAATCACTAAAACTTGTGAAAAAAGGAGTAAAAAATGAATGATTTACTTTTAATTTTAGGTGATGATATAAAAATAAATACTCCGTTTTTAAATTATATTTTTAAAAGCTATATTTTAAAATTTGGCGAACTTGGCGATATAAAATTTATAGATAAAAATGATAAAAACATTATTGAAAATATTATAAATTTAAGCAAAATTTATAAATATATAACTATTTTTTCAAGCGATGAAAATTACCATTTAATTGCTAAAATTTTAGCTAGTTTAAATGATGATTTATTAGAGATTAAATTTGAAGATACACTCACTCCATCTCTTGCTATAAATTCCAAAGAGGGCAGTTTTTTGGTTAGTTTGAATGATTGCGATATAAATTTAGTAAAAGCAAATCCGCTAAATAAACTTCCTGAGTTTTTAATTAGAAAAAATAACTTAGATCTTAAATTTTACATTTACGGATTTAAATTTGAGGATGTGGAAGCTGTTTTTAAAGAGTTTGAAACTAAATTTAACACAGAAATTTCAATTACTAGATATAGCAATTTTATAATTTTTGCAAAAGCTATAAGTAAAAAATTTAGTGATTTAAACGGGCTTAGAGATGAGCTTTTAAATACTTTTATAAATAGAGTAATTTTTGAAGAAAATTTAGCAATGTTTATTGTTAGTAGGTTAAAAAATGCTAAATTAAAACTAAGTTTTGCTGAGAGCTGCTCATGTGGTTTAATAGCATCAAAAATAGGTGAAATAAGTGGCGCTAGCCAGGTGTTTGATGGTTCACTTGTAACTTACTCAAACGAGATAAAGCATCTTTGGCTTGATGTTAGTAATGAAACTTTAAACGAATTTGGAGCTGTTAGTAAAGAGTGCGTTAATGAGATGCTAAAAGGTGTTTTAAAAGCTACGGGGGCTGATTTTTCTATGGCAATAAGTGGTATTGCAGGACCTAATGGCGGAAGTGAGGATAAGCCTGTTGGAACTGTGATAATTGGAGCAAGTAGCACAGAAAAACAAATAGTTGAAAAATTTTTTATAAAAGGCGATAGAAACTATATAAGAAATGAGAGTGTAAATATAGCTTTTAGCCTTCTTTTGGAAGTTGGAAGCGAAATATTTTTAAACTAAAGGAGATAATATGAAAAAAATTTTAATGATTTTAATATGTTTAAATTTTGGCTTTGGTTTTAATACAAAAGATGCAAACGAAAGTATTGATAATCTTGCCTATAAAAGTAAAATTATGGGGGAGCTAATAAACAATTTTTTAATTCAAAATCAGCCAAAAGTTGAGGCTTTTAAAAACGAGATGATAAAATCTTTTTTTGATATAAATAATAGCATAAATAGTTTTGGAAATGAACTTGGAAATGAACTTTTAAAAATGCAAAAAGAGTTTTATAAAAACTTTAGTGATAGTGATTTTGAAAATTTAAAAAATAGCTTTTTAAATAGTGACAATACTAAAAGCACTGTATTTATAAAAAATACTCAAAAAAGCATTTCACTAGATGAGATGAAACAAATCATAAATATAAATCCAAATTTAATAACTTCAGCTAGTTTGATAAACGAAAACGACAACACCGAACTAAATTTAGAAGGAAATGAAAAACTAACTCAAAATGAATTTGAAGAAATCGCTAAAAAAAGTATTGAAATAATAAAACAAAATCATAAAAATATTAAAACAATTAGAATATATTATTTTAATGAAAAAAGCAAATTTAGTAAATTTTATAAAATAAACTAGCTTTACTCTTTTGCATCAGCCAAAGTTAGTCCAAAAAGCACATTTATACCTGCTTTTTGGCAAACTTTAAAAGCCTCTTTCATAGTTGAGCCACAAGCAGGATACTTATTTTTAAAAATTTTCATCGAAGTTATCATATTGTAAAAAAATAAAATATATTTTTAAAACTAAAACTATATGCCAAAAGCAAAATGCTTTTGAGTTGTCATTACAATTACACATTGAGCTTTAATTTTTTACTACTTTTACTTATTCTTTTTCTATTATTTCTTTTAATTTTGGTTCTAATCTTGAAATTATTCCAGTAACTAGAGCATTTCCCATCATAAAATATCTATTTCTTTTAGACATTGTGTTTGTCCAATTTGGTGGAAACATTTGAATTAGTTCACATTCTACTGGTGTTAATATCCTATATTTGCTACTGTCATAAATAATATGAGATGACCTATTGATGGTTCCCTCACTAGTTAGCATGGTTCTTGCCGGCTCTTCAAGATTTTCTGGAAAAGACATATTTCCTTCTGTATAAATATATTTATGACCATTTGATGATATGCGCTCTAATTTTTTTGCACCTTTTAAATATTTCCACTTTTTAAGATTTTCATCTTTTATTATAAATTCTTCTAAATCAATATTATAAGAGCTTGCTTTTTCTATAACTTTTGATAGAGGATATTTTTTTTCAACAATAGGTTCAATGCTTGTGTGAATAATTTTTCCGCCAAACATAATTCCTGCTTCCATAAATTTTCCATTAATATAATTATTAGATATATCTAATATATTTTCATATGCATTTAAATCTATTTCTTTTGCTTCTATTGTATGTTTAATAGGAAAAATTTCATTAAAAATATTTATTTTATTTAAGATTGGCTCTTTGTTTTTTAAGGAAATAGCAAATTTGGTGCTATTTTTATATGCAAAAATAAATACTCTTTTTCTTTTTTGAGGCATAGAGTAATCTGCTGCATTAATAACCCTCCATTGAACATCATAACCCAATTCATCAAAAGTCTTTAGCATTATTGCAAAATCTCTTCCTCTTCTAGAGGCTGGAGATTTTAAAAGTCTGTCGACATTTTCCAATAATATAAATGGTGGTTTTTTTTCCAAAATTACATCTTTTATATCCCAAAATAAAACACCTTTTTTACCTTCAATTCCCATTTCATTTGATAAAGACCTCGCAACAGAATAATCTTGACAAGGAAATCCACCAACTAAAAGAGAATGATTGGGTATTGTACTTTTTTTAACTTTATTGATATCCAGATTTGAATTATCTTCTTTTCCAAATCTAGTAACATAACATTCAAAAGCAGGTTGAATTTTTGTAGATGGCTCATATTGATTTGCCCACACAAAATCCCACTCTCCATTTTCTATTGCTCTTCCGTTTTTATCAAAAGATTTAATATGATTTAAACCTACTCTAAATCCTCCAACTCCAGCAAATAATTCTACTACTGTTAGCTTCATCTACTTTATATCTCTCATTTAAATATCTTTTACAATCTTAGCTATATAATCATTGTTAATAAAAAAACATTGATTTGTCATTTTATCCCCATTAGGTAACTCATCCATATCACTTTCTTTTCCGCTTCCATATCTTTTACCACCTATTAAATATGAGCTTTTATTAGCATGAGGTCTTAAATGAAATATCTCTGTGTCATTTTTCTTTGGTAAGTCATTTTCTATTATTAGTTTTCCATCTTTTTGAGTTTTTAATTTAAAATTTACACCTTCTGTAAATTTATTTTTATATAAATTCCATTCACGTTTTCCTGTTGTTTCAAGCTCCTCAATTGGCATATTCCAAAACTTTGAACCTGAAAGTATATATTTGCCATATTCATTTAATTTAAAGACTACAAGCAAAAATCTCGTTTCTTCAAAAAATTTATACTCATAAGAATCTTCAAAATCCTTACTAATAAATTCCTTTATATTAATCTTTGGAAACGACATGCTTTCTTTAGGTTTTTCTTTATTTTTTTCTAATCTAATCGTTTTTATTACTATATTTGCTTTCTCAAATTCTTCAGAATTGTTAGTATGTACACCTAATATTAAATTAACCAAAATTCTATTTTTTTGTTTGGGTTTTGAATCAGCTGACAAGTTAAATTCTTTGCATAATTCATCTACGCTCCATCCCTTGTATTTATTAATTTTTTCTAATACTTTTTTATCAAAACATCCATTTTTTAATTCATTTTTTTTAAAAATAGAATCATAGTTCATAAGACCAGATTTTACATAAGAGTTTAAAATATATGTCATATATGATTGTTTAAAAGAAAAAGCTCTTCTTTTAGCAGGCACTTTACAATTTTTATCTTTATCTTCATAAAATTGCGATTGTAAACTTTGTTTTGCTGTAGAGCCTTTTGTGCAAGCTCCTAAATATCTAGTATCGCTTTCTGATAATTCATGAGCTTTCCCAGAAGTTATTTTATTAACTATGGTTTCATAATCTTCTAATATGATTTCCAAATCTTTTTTACATAAGTCGCTATATAGCTCATAAAGATTAACAAAATCAATTTTATATGTTATTCTATCTACCTCTTTAAGGCGACAATACCAAATTATCAAAATCTTACATATTTTTTTTTCTAAGTGAGAACCTTTAAATTCAGTATCAATGGGTTCATTATTAGGAATCATTGATATAACTAACCTCTCTCCTGCCCTTAGACCCTTTTTTGTTTTTTCATAAGGTGTTGTTTTTAGTTCCACTCCAGCTTTTTCAAAGTCAGGTTCAGGACTACTATTTGGCTTATAAAAAAAATAATGTTCTTCAAGTAAATTTCCAAGGGATCCCTTTTTTTTAGGATTATTATAAGCCTCTACTTCTTCATTAAAGTCATATTGTTTTGAGTTTTTTATGTTTTGTTCTAGAATATCCAAAAATTTTAATCCTATTAATTTTTGAGCATATTCTAATATCTTGGTTGGATTAGTATCATCATATGGTAAATTATTCATTCCTACTCCATTAAATATTAATTATATACAGAAAATAATTTGTAATCAATTTTCATTATGTTAAAGAAAAATAAAATTAACATCATTACTCTTTTGCATCAGCCAAAGTTAGTCCAAAAAGCACATTTATACCTGCTTTTTGGCAAACTTTAAAAGCCTCTTTCATAGTTGAGCCAGTTGTTATCAAATCATCTACCAAGATAACTGGCTTATTAATTTTTTTTAAAATTTTAAAATCTCGCTTGTTTTGAAGTCTAAATTTTAAACTTTTTCCACTATATTTGACATCAGAATTTGCTCTTAAAGCATTATAAACTGGCTTTATTTCGCTTGAATTTAGGGCTTTTGCCAAAATAGCAGTATGAGAATAATCACTTTTAATATTATCATCCAAAGGAATTGCTAAAATTTTTTCATTAAATTTAAAAGTTTTAGCAAATTTTGTAAAACTTAATTTTGCTAAATTTTTATAGATAAAAACTCCGTGTAAATGATGCTTTGAGTGAATTAAGTTTTTAATATCACTATATTTGTAAAACGAATAAACCTTAAAGCCGTTAAATTCTCTTTTAGATAAAGTGTGTTCGCTAAGTATTTTTTTACAACTTTTACAAAAAGTTTTTATACTAAGGCATCTACAATTTAAACATCTCATTTAGGCTTAAAACTCACTTTTTTCTTAAATTTGTTATGCTCTTGCCACCAAGTCCATAATTATCAGTATCAATTTCTTCTATTATGACAACGATTGAGCTTTTATTTTTACCTAAAACCTCATTTATTAAAAGTTCTTTTTGCTCTTTTGTCGGCTCATTATTTTCTTTAGTAACACAAATTTTAACAAATGGCATAATAATTTCTTTTAATCAATCTTTAAAACACTTAAAAATGCCTCGCTTGGCAAGCTTACTTTTCCAACTTGTTTCATTCTTTTTTTACCTTCTTTTTGCTTTTCAAGTAGTTTTCTTTTTCGTGAGATATCTCCACCATAACATTTTGCTGTTACATTTTTGCCCATTGAACGGACATTTTCACGTGCTATTATTTTATTTCCAATACTTGCTTGGATAGCTACTTCAAAAAGCTGTCTTGGAACGATATCTTTCATAGCTTTTACAAGATCTCTTCCTTTGCTTAAAGCCTTATCTCTTGGGACTATTATTGAAAGAGCATCTACATTTTCGCCCGCAACTTTAATATCTAGTTTTACCAAATCACCTGCTCTATAATCACTTACTTCATAATCAAAACTAGCATATCCTTTTGTGCAAGATTTTAGCCTATCATAAAAATCCATAACTATTTCATTCATAGGGATATCATATTCTAAAAGCACTCTTTCAGGTGTTATATAATCCATCTTTGTTTGAATTCCGCGCCGATTGTTTACTAAAGTCATAATGTTACCTAAAAACTCACTTGGAGTTATAATAGTAGCTTTTACATAGGGCTCTTTGATAGCCTCTATCTCATTAATTGGTGGAAGTTCGCTTGGGTTTTGAATTTCAAACATATTTCCATCTGTTTTATAAACTTCATAAGTTACAGTTGGCGCTGTAGCGATTAAATCAAGATCAAACTCTCTTTCAAGTCTTTCTTTTACAACTTCCATGTGAAGTAGTCCCAAAAACCCAACTCTAAACCCAAAACCAAGTGCTGCAGAAGTTTCAGGCTCATAACTTATAGAACTATCATTTAAACTAAGCTTATCAAGCGCATCTCTTAAATCTTCAAATTTATCAGTTTCTATAGGATAAATTCCAGCAAAAACAAAAGGTTTTGCCTTTTCAAAACCTCCAATTGGCTCACTTGCTTTATTTTTAAATAATGTTATAGTATCTCCAACTGCTACATCACTAACTGTTTTAAGACCTAAAACAACGATCCCAACTTCACCACTTTTAAGCTCTTTTGTCTTAATTGGCGCAATTGGATTTGGGTATAAAAGATCTATAACAAGATGTTTTTTGCCAGTTCCCATAACTAAAACTTCATCATTTATTTTTATATTTCCATCATAAATTCTTACTAAAGCTAAAGCTCCTAAATAATTATCAAACCAACTATCATAAATCAAAGCTTTTAAAGGCTTATCATTTGCAACTTTTGGCGCTGGAATCCTCTCAATAATTGCTTTTAAAAGTTCATCTATGCCAAATCCAGTTTTTGCACTTACTTCTATAGCATCACTACAATCAAGCCCAATAACATGCTCAATTTCTTCTTTTACACGCTCGGGGTTTGCCGCTGGAAGATCTATTTTATTTAAAACAGGAATTATCTCAAGGTTGTGCTCAAGTGCAATATAAACATTTGCGATAGTTTGAGCCTGCACACCTTGGCTTGCATCAACCACAAGAATAGCGCCCTCGCAACTTGCAAGGCTTCTACTAACCTCATAACTAAAATCAACATGCCCTGGAGTATCAATTAAATTTATAATATATTTTTTTTTGTTAAGCTCATAGTTTAATCTAACAGATTGAGCCTTTATCGTAATTCCGCGCTCTTTTTCAATATCCATATTGTCCATAACCTGCGAATTCATCTGTCTATCGCTCACCGCACCACATTCTTGTATAATGCGATCAGCCAAAGTGCTTTTTCCGTGATCAATATGAGCTATAATGCTAAAATTTCTAATATTGCTTTCCATCTTTGTCCTGTAAATTTGATTTTTATATTATTTTAGCGAAAATTTTATAAAATAAAAACACAATTTCTTTGTTATTTTTTTAATGTGATAATCTTATATTTGATACTAAATCTACATAACTAGATTATAAATGTCAAAATATAATTTAAATAATATACAAATGTTTTGATAAGATTTAATAATATTTTATAAGTAGCAAAAAGCTACTTATAAATTATGCAAATAGGCTATTTACGCTCTCATCGTGATAAACTCTTCTTATAACTTCGCCAAAAAGTGGAGCAACGCTTATAACTTTTATTTTTTTAAAATTTTGTCCCTTTTCGCAAAGTGGGATTGTATCAGTTACAACAAGTTCATCTAAAGCATCATTTTGTAAATTTTCATAGGCTTTTCCGCTTAAAACTGGATGAGTACAAAAAGCCATTACGCTAGTTGCACCTCTTTCTTTAAAAGCAGCTGCAGCTTTTACTATAGTTCCAGCAGTATCTATAATATCATCTACTAAAATCACATCTTTGCCATTTACATCGCCAATGACATTCATAACTTCACTTTTATTTGCTTCTTCTCTTCTTTTATCAACAATCACCATATCAAGACCAAGTTTTTTTGCTAAACTTCTAGCTCTTGCTACACCACCAACATCTGGGCTTGCCACAATTGGATTTTTAAGATTTTTACTTTTTACATAATCTGTAAAAACAATTGAACCATATAAATTATCAACTGGCTGGTCAAAAAATCCTTGAATTTGTCCAGCGTGCAAATCCATAGTAACAACTCTATCTATTCCAGCAACCTGCATCATATCTGCCACTAATTTTGCAGTAATAGGCACTCTTGGAGCAGCCTTTCTATCTTGTCTTGCATATCCAAAATATGGTAATATCGCAGTTATACTGCTAGCACTGCTTCTTTTTAATGCATCACTTAAAATTAAAAGCTCCATTAAATTTGAATTAGCCGGAGCACAAGTTGGTTGGATGATAAAAACATCTTTTCCTCTTACGCTTTCACCTATTTGAACGCTTATCTCACCATCGCTGAAAGTTTTAATAGAACACTCGCCAAGTGGTAAAGAAAGATATTTAGAAATTTTTTTAGAAAACTCAACATTTGCAGTTCCAGAAAATATTTTATAACCTCGCATAAAAAAACCTTTAAATAAAATTGCCTTATTTTAGCGAAATTAAACTTTAAAACAGAGAAGTTATTCTCTGTTTTTTAAATTTTTAATAAGATCTTATTATTTTAACGGCCTCAACCATATTTTTAAGACTTGGTTTTACCTCTTCCCATTTTCTGGTTTTTAGACCACAATCAGGGTTTATCCAAAGCTTTTCTTTTGGAAGCACTTTTAAAATATTTTCTATTTGTTCTACCAACTCCTCTACGCTTGGCACTCTTGGACTATGAATATCATAAACCCCTGGACCAATTTCTTGTTTATAGCCAACCTCTTTAAAAACTTTTAAAAGTTCATTTCCACTTCTTGCAGTTTCTATGCTTATAACATCAGCATCCATAGCTTCAATGGTTTTAATGATATCATTAAATTCACTATAGCACATATGAGTGTGAATTTGCGTATCCTTTCTTGCTGGACTAACTGCTAATCTAAATGCATCAACTGCAAATTTTTCATACGCACAAACATCTTCTTTTCTTAATGGATACCCCTCTTTAAAAGCAGCTTCATCAACTTGTATAATTTTAATTCCTGCATTTTGCAAATCATTTATCTCATCAGCAATTGCAAGAGCAAGCTCTTTTACAATTTCACTTTTATCTTTATCATCTCTTACAAAAGACCAATTCATAATAGTTACTGGCCCTGTTAGCATGCCTTTTACAGGCTTGTTTGTTTTACTTTGTGCATAAGTTATCCATTTGACAGTCATTGGATTTGGTCTTTTTACATCTCCAAATAAAAGTGGAGGCTTTACACATCTACTACCATAGCTTTGAACCCAGCCATTTTGCGTAAATGCATATCCACTTAATTGCTCACCAAAATACTCAACCATATCATTTCTTTCAGGCTCACCATGAACTAAAACATCAAGATCAATTTCTTCTTGAAATTTAATGCACTCATCTATATATTTTTTTATTTCATTTTCATAGAAATTTTCATCAACAACTTCATTTTTATAAGCTCTTCTTATTTGACGAAGCTCAGCAGTTTGTGGGAAACTTCCAATTGTTGTAGTAGGCAAACTTTTTAAATTTAGCCTTTTATCTTGCAAAGATATCCTATCTTTAAAATCCCCATCACGTCTAAATTTAGTTAAGCTCTTAACTCTTAAATTTACCTCATCATCATTTATAAGTTTTGAAATTTTTCTATTTTTAGCCGCTTCTAAACTCTCATTATAAATTTTTTGATCATTTTGATTTAGTTCTAAATTTGATGCAAGTTTTGAAATAATTCTAACCTCATCAAGCTTTTCAACAGCAAAACTTAACCAACTTTTTATCTCGCTATTTAGCTTATCTTCGTATTTTAGTGTAAATGGCACATGTAAAAGTGAGCAACTCGTACCTATAAAAATTCTATCGTCACTTAAATTTTCTTTAATTTTTTTAATAATTTTTAGTTTATCGTCTAAATTTGCTCTCCAAACATTTCTGCCGTTTATAATCCCTGCAAATAAAACCTTATCGCTTTTAGCTAAAACATCAAGTGCTTTAAAGTTTTTATCATTTGTAAAATCAAGCCCAATCGCCCAAACTTTTGTATCAACAAGCTCATTTACAGCCTTAATAGCGTTTTCAAAATATGTCATAAAAATGATTTTTAAATTTGAAATTTCACTAAATTTATTGTAAGTTGGCTTTATAAATTTTACTAATTTTTCATCCAAATCAGTTACAAAAATAGGTTCATCTATCTGAACTATAACCTCATCATCTAGTTTTGAAATTTCTTTTAAAAGCTCACAATATTTAGAAACTAGCTCATCAAATTTAGAAAATGGGCAAGTTTTATCAGTTGTTTTTGATAAAGCTAAAAATGTAATGGGACCTATTAAATTTATTTTAAGTTTTCTTGAGGTTATGCTTTTTGCCTCTTTATATTCGCTTAAAATTTTATCTAAATTTAGACTAAATTTCGTATCTTTTGTAATTTCAGGAACTATGTAATGATAGTTTGTATTAAACCACTTTGTCATCTCCATAGCAACTGAATCTTTACTTCCTCTTGCAAGTGCAAAATACTGCTCTAAGCCATTTAAATTTTGAAATCTACTAGGTATCGCACCAAAAGTTATGATATTATCAAGCATTAAATCATAAAATGAAAAGTCATTTACACTTATTAGATCAATGCCTCTTTCATCTTGATATTTTATATGTTTTATTCGCAACTCTTTTGCGACTGCTTGAAGACTTGCTTCATCTATTTTTCCAGCCCAAAAGCCTTCTAATGCTCTTTTTAACTCTCTTTGTTCGCCTATCCTTGGAAAACCTGTTATATAATTTTTCATAATTTTTATCCTTTTTTATTTTTATTTATTTTGTTTTGTTTTTTTGAAATAATTAGTTTTTAAGTTAACTAACGCATTTCATAAAATAAAAAAGGTGGTATTTTTGAAGCATTTTTAAAACTTAATCCATTTACTTTTGGTAATTTAAAAAGTTTTAAAAAAGAATTTGTTCTATTTTTAAAGATACAGTTACAATGAACAGCACTGACAATGCAAAAGAATATAAAATTTAATGGCGCAAAAAAACTAAACTTTGTTATAAACAAACTTCCTGTTTCTTTGAAACTATTAAAATCCTTTAAAGCCTTGTAGCATGGGGCATGTCATAATTTTCTCCTTAAAATAAAGTCGTTAGTTTAGCAAATGTTTTCTTAAAATAAAATTATTTTATAAATCCACTTGCCAAAACTCTATCTAAATCATCATAAAATACAGCTAGTTGCCCACTTGCAATACCGCTTGTCTTCTCATCTAAAATAACCTTAGTTCCGCCATTTTCAAGCTTTTTTATAGTTCCTTTAATTTTTGATGAGCGATATCTTATTTTTATATTTGCTCTAAACTCATCATCTAAATTTAAAAATTCATTTAAATTTATAGTTTCAAACTCGTTTTCTAAAAGCTCATTTTTAAGCCCAACGATAATTTCATTATTTTTAGCATCTATTTTAGTGACATAGTGTGGCTCATGTGCTCCAAAAACACTAAAACCACGCCTTTTTCCAATCGTATAATGCATATATCCATCATGTTTTCCAACCACTTCTCCATTACTATTTTTCACAACTCCTGGGGTATTTGTATTAAAATGTTTGTTTAAAATATCAATATAGCTATTTTCAACAAAGCAAATTTCACTACTTTCTTTTTGTCCAGCTATTTCTATGAGCTCAGGAAAGTTTGCAATATAAGCTTTTATATCTTTTTTATAACTATTTCCAAGTGGAAAAATCATATTTTTTAACGCATCTTTTTTAACATTTGCTAAAAAATAACTTTGATCTTTACTCTCATCAAGCGCTACTTTTAAAAGCCCATTTTCAACTCTTACATAATGCCCAGTTGCTAATTTTTCACAACCTAATTTTATAGCAAAATCAAGTAATTTTCCAAGTTTTATAGTTCTATTACACAATGCGCATGGATTTGGTGTTTTACCACTTTTATAAATTTCAATAAAAGGCCTATAAACTTCTTTTTCAAACTCACTTTGAAGATCTAAAATTTTAGTTTCTATGCCTAAAAACTCACCTACTTTTTTTACTTTTTTTATGTTTTGCTCGTGATAATTAGGCTTGTTGTGAAGCTTCATATAACAACCTATTATCTCATGACCTTCATCTTTTAGAGTTTTTGCAACATACGAACTATCAACACCACCGCTTAATGCGACTAAAATTTTCAAATTTTATCCTTGTATTTATTTTTTAAATCTTGGATTTTATAATTTTTTCATAAATTAAATTTATATCATCGGTTAATGTAAAAAGATCTAAATCGGCAGAGCAAATTGTTTTTTCAAAAAGAAGTGATGTTTTTAAAAACTCAATTAATGGTTTATAAAACTCAACACCATAAAGAAAAATTTTAGCTTCTTTTATACCATTTTGCACCAAAACAAGCACTTCGAAAAGCTCATCTAAAGTTCCAAAACCACCTGGAAAAATAATAAAATAACTTGATTTTTCTATCAATGCTACTTTTCTTAAAGCCAAATTTGAAAAAACAGTTCCATCTGTAACAAATTCATTAAGCTTTTGTTCGTTTGGAAGCACTACATTTATACCAACACTTTGAGTATTATTTTCAAAAGCGGCTTTATTAGAGGCTTTCATTATCCCGCCTCCGCCACCTGTAACGATAGTAAAACCACTATTTGAAAGCATTTTTGATAACTCGTATGCTTTTTTACAAAATTCATTATTATCATCAAATCTAGCTGAACCAAAAATTGTAACACACTCACTAGGTAAAGTAAAATCTAAATTTTTAACATCATCTAATAAACTTTTCATAACTATTCCTTTAACATAATTCCAAGAGGGATTATAACGCTTATTCTTTTTTCTGCACCAGGGTGTGGGATAATTAAATTTTTATTTTTTCTAACTTTTGTATTAAAATACAAAATGTCTAAATCAAGAGTTCTTGGAGCATTTTTAAAGCTTCGTTTTCTTTTAAAACAAATTTCAAAATGCTGCATTAATTTTAAAACTTCATTTGGACTTTTTGATGTTTGAATTCTTATAATAGCGTTTAAAAAATCATTTTGTTTTGTATATCCAAAAGCCTTATTTAGCAAAATCGGGGAAGTTGAGTTTATAAAAAATCTTTTGTCTTTATTTATTTTTTGAAAAAGTTTTTGAAAATTTTTTTTAACTTCACCAATATTTCCACCAATTCCTAGATAAAACTCATATTTAAAATACTCTTTTTTTGCTCTTTTAAAAGGATAAAATTTGCTTTTTATAAAACATTTTGCATCGTTAATTTTATAAAAGCCATTATTTAAAATTTGCATTTTTTACAGTATTTCGCATCCATTTTCTGTAACAACCACAACATCTTCAATTCTTATGCCAAACTCATTTTCTAAATAAATTCCTGGCTCAACACTAAAAACCATTCCCTCTTTTAAGATAGTTTTATCTGTTTTATTAATATTTGGAAACTCATGTATATCAACACCAACACCGTGCCCAGTTGAGTGAAAAAACTCTTTTTCAAAACCCTGTTTTTTTATAAATTCCCTTGCTATTTTATCAACATCGCAAGCCATAACTCCTGGTTTTACAGCTTTTATAGCAAGACTTTGAGCCTCTTTTACTATCTCAAAAATTTCATTTTGTTTATTGGAGTTAAAAATTTGTTCTTTTGAAAAGTTTAAATTTTTATTAAAAATAGCAGTTCTAGTTCTATCAGAACAATATCTTTTATATTTAACCCCAGCATCTAAAAGAAGCAAATCATTAAGATTTAAAATATCACTACTTGGCAAAGCATGTGCTTTTGCGGCATTTTTGTTTAAAGCAATTATTGGGCTAAATGATAAACCCAAAACACCCTTTTGTTTAAAAATTTTTTCAGCCTCATAAAATAGCTCAAATTCACTCAAATTTTCACCATTTTTATTTAAAAACAAAGCAAACTCATCAAAACATTTTTCTCCTAAATTTGCTGCTTTTTTTAAAATTTCAATTTCAAAATCAGTTTTTATAATTCTCTTTTTTTTTGAAAAAAATGGCTTTGAAATAAAATTTAGTGATAAATTTGAGCTTATTTTTTTAAAATCCGCGTAAGTAAAATCATTTGGGTCAAAGACTAAGCTTTTTATCCCAAATTTTCTTATTAAAAGTCTTGCTTCTTTTATAAGTGTGTTTTTAGCATCGATAACTTCTGCATTTTTTACTAAATTTCTAGCTTCAATAGCATATCTTGAATCGGTTATAAAAAAATTATTACCATTTATGCTTAAAAACATTTCATTATCACAGCTATAACCACACTCATAAAATACGGCATTTTCATCTTTTAAAATGTAATTATTCATCTGTTTTTTGAGTATCTTCTTTAGCTTTTTTTACTGCTTCAATTTGACTGAAAATTTGAAGCATTGCAATCATTGCAAGATGATATCCAATCGGTCCAAAACCAATGACTTGTCCAGCTGTTACGGCTGATATTAAACTTTTTTGACGAAATTCTTCTCTTCTTGCGATATTGCTAATATGAACTTCAATAGTTGGCAAGTTAACAGCTGCAATTGCATCTCTAATAGCCACTGAAGTGTGAGAGTATCCTGCTGGATTTATTATAATTCCATCTGCATCACCAAGGCATTCTTGAATTTTATCTATAATTTCGCCCTCTAAATTGCTTTGAAAAAACTCAATATCAACATTGTTTTGATCAGCTACAACTTTCATTTGTTTATGAATTTCTTCCATGGTCATAACGCCATAAACATTTGGCTCTCTTTTTCCAAGCATATTTATATTTGGTCCTTGAATAATAACAACTTTCATTTTTTTCTCCTTGTTTATAAAATTAAAGATAAAATTATATCAAAATATAACTAAAAATTCGCTACAATTTGGCTTTTAGGAGTTAAAATGAAAATTTTAAAAGCCAAATATATTTTAATTTGTGATGAGAATTTCACTGTTTTAAAAAATAAATCAATCGCATTTGATGATAAAATCAAAAAAACTGGTGATTTTAAGGAGCTTTTAACGCTCTATCCAGATGCCGAAATTTATGATTTTGGTGATGACATTGTAATGCCAGGACTTATAAACTCACATACACATTTAGAATTTAGCGCTAATAAAACAAATTTAATTTATGGGGATTTTATAAAGTGGGTTGAAAGCATAGTTAAAAATAGAGATGATCTGTCAAAAAAAGCAAAAGGTACAATCATAAAAAATGCTATCAACTCACTAGCCAATTCAGGTGTAACGACAATTGGGGAAATTTCAAGTTTTGGGGCATCTTTAAAAGAGTGCGTAAATTCTCCTTTAAGAGTTGTTTATTTTAATGAGCTTTTAGGTGCAAATGAAAGTGTTGTAGAAAAAAACTGGGATAATTTTTTAAAAAGATTTGAAAACTCTAATAAATTTAAAAACGATCTTTTTATCCCAGCAGCTTCTATCCACGCTCCTTATTCCACTCATCCAATTTTAACAAAAAGACTTTGTGAATTTGCTAGAAAAAATAAAATTTTAATTTCAACACATTTTTTAGAAAGCAATCATGAAAATTTATGGCTTAGAAAAGGAAGTGGTGAATTTAAAAAATGGCTTAAAAACTTTAGTCAAAACCCAAAGCCTTTTTATAGCATAAAAGAGTTTATAGAAAATTTTGAAGGCATAAAAACGCTTTTTATCCACTGTGTTTATTTAAAAGAGTTTGAAATTTTAGATAAAAAACTTCACTCAATAATCCATTGTGCCTATTCAAACCGCCTTTTGAGTAAAAAATCTCTAAATTTAAAAGAAGTTTTAAAAAATGATATAAATTTGTGTATAGCAACAGATGGACTTAGCTCAAATATAAGCCTAAATTTATTTGATGAATTAAGAGCAAATTTATTAATCCATAAAGATTTTGATTTACAAAATTTAGCTAAATTTCTACTTCTAGCCTCAACACTAAATCCAGCAAAAGCTTTAAATTTAAATTTAGGAAGTTTAGAAGTTGGTAAAATAGCTGATATCGCGGTGTTTAAAGGTTTTGAAGTAAGTGATGAAAAGCAAATTCCACTTCAGCTTATCTTAAATACAAAAGAGGCAAAAAATATATTTATAAAAGGAGAAAAAATAAAATGATGAAAGAAATCGGTAAATTTTTTAGTGATATTTTGAAATTTGGCATAAAAGTCTTTATAGTTTTATTTTTAATAACATTGGTTTTAGTTGGCTTTTCAGGAACAAAAATAGAAAAAAGTGGAGTAAATTTGGCTGAGATAAAACTAAGTGGTGCAATTATTGATGAAAGTGCTATTTTAAAAGAAATTTATAGTATTCAAGATGATAAAAACATAAAGGCTGTTTTATTAAATATAAATAGTCCAGGTGGTGCATTTGCGCCAAGTTTTGAAATTTCAAATGCTATAAAAGAGCTAAATAAAGAAAAGCCAGTAATTGCTTATGCAAGCGGAACAATGGCAAGTGGAAGCTACTTAAGTGGTGTTTGGGCAAATAAAATTTATGCAAATAAAGGAAGTTTTATCGGCTCAATTGGTGTTATAATGCAAGGATACAATATAGAAGAACTTGCCTCTAAAATCGGCATAAAAGATCAAGTTGTAAAAGCTGGTGAGTTTAAAGAAGCAGGAACTATAATGAGAGCTTGGAGCCAGTCTGAAAGACAAAGTCTTCAAGATTTAGTAGATAAAAGCTATGATTTGTTTGTAAGTGAAGTTGCAACTGCTAGAAAATTAAACAAAAATGATGAAAATCTATGGGCAAATGCAAGAGTTTTTTTACCTGATGAAGCACTAAATTTAGGCTTAATCGATGAAATTAGCAACTATAAAAAAGTAAAAGATGAAGTTGTTAAAATCTCAGGTGTTCAAGATCCTGTTTGGAAAGAAAAAAGTAAATATGATGAGTTTATGGATGCTTTTTCATCAAAAGTAGCAAATTTGATAATGAGTGAGTTTAGTTTAAAAGTAAGATAAATTTTTAAAAATTAAAATAAATTTAAAAGCCAAAAAAGGCTTTTAAAGTTTTATAAATTTCAATTTTAAAGCAAAACAAAATAAGCAAACAAAGTTATAGCAATTGTTACTAAAACATCAAGTAAAAATCCAGCTTTTACCATATCTTTTTGTCTTATCATACCCGTTCCAAAAACAAGGGCATTTGGCGGAGTTGCAACAGGAAGCATAAACGCACAACTTGCACCAACTCCAATAACTACAACTAAAACTTCTTTTGGCATGCCAATTTGCATAGAAATATCTGCAAAAACAGGCACTAAAAGTGCAGCTGAAGCGGTGTTACTGGTAAATTCAGTTAGAATTTTAATAAAAAGTGCAACAATGAAAATAATAACAATATCAGGTGCGTTTCCAAGAGCATTTGCCACTTCATTTCCTAAAACCAATGATGCACCAGAATCTTTTAAAATAGCACTTAATGTTAGTCCTCCACCAAATAGCATTAAAACACCCCATTCGGTATTTTTAACTATATCATCCCAACTACAAAGCCCTAAAACAACCACTAAAATAGCAGCAATTAAAGCAATAAGTGCATCGCTTATAACAAGTTTTCTACCTAAAATTTCACTAAAAAGCTCACTTAAAAATGATGAAAATATCCAACAAGTTGCTACTAGGATAAAAACTACAATCGTAATAATTCTACTTCTTGTCCAAGGCGTATCATCACTTGCTCCAATATCAACTTTTCTATGAAAATCAGGTTTAAATAAAATATATAAAACAAAAAGCATTAAAGGCCAAAATATAAAAGTAAGCGGAAGCCCAACTTTCATCCAATCAAAAAAGCTATATCCAAGTTCAGCCGATGCGATGGCATTTGGAGGTGATCCAACGAGTGTTCCAAGACCGCCAATACTTGCAGAATACGCAATTCCTAGCATTACAAAAATTATTGTTCCTCTATCTTTTTCTTTATCTAAATGGCTTATCATACCAATTGCCAAAGGTATCATCATAGCTGCAGTTGCGGTATTTGATATCCACATAGATAAAACCGCTGTTACTGCACATATCATTACAACCGCCCAACCAAGCTTAGCTCCTGATAAAGAGACCAATTTCATAGCAATTTTTACATCAAGTTTTTGTACATGAAGTGCCGTAGCTAAAGCAAATCCACCAAAAAATAAAAATATAGTAGGGTTTGCAAAATTTATTAGCATATCTTTTATACCAAGCGGACTAAAGCCACTCTCAGAACTTATACCTATACCTAAAAGCACTCCTAAAACTGGAACCAACAAAGCAGTAATTGTAATATGAATAGCTTCTGTAAGCCACAATATAGCGATAAAAAGTAAAATTGCTAAACCTTTGTTTGCATTTGAATCGTAAGGTAAAAATTCATAAAGTAAAAATGATAAAATCGCAGCGATTAAAACAATAATTAAGCTTTTATTTGTTATATGTGATATTTTATCTTGCAAAAAAACTCCTTATTTCTTTAAAAGAAAATTATCACTTTTTCAAACTTTAAATTTGCTTAATATTAAATTTTAAAATTATTTTTTATAAATAGTGAGTAAATTTGGGCTAAGAAGCCCAAATTTTTTAAAATACGAAATATGCATAAAGTGCAATTATTACAACCGAAAAGACATTTAAAACAATACCTGCTTTTATCATATCTTTTTGACCAAACATTCCTGTTCCAAAAACAAGAGCATTTGGTGGAGTTGCAACAGGAAGCATAAACGCACAACTTGCACCAACTCCAATAACTGTAACTAAGATCTCTTTTGGCATACCCATTTGAGTAGCAACTCCTGCAAAAACAGGAACTAAAAGTGCTGCTGAAGCGGTGTTACTTGTAAATTCAGTTAAAATTATTATAAATATTGCAACAACAAATATAATAACCAAAGGTGAAGCCCCACCAAATATATTAGCAACTGCTTGACCTAAAACAAGTGAAGCACCAGAGTCTTTTAAAATAGAACTTAAAGCCAATCCACCACCAAATAGCATTAAAACACCCCATTCAGTGTTCTTTGCTACATCATTCCAAGTACAAAGGCCTAAAACAACAACAGCAACTGCTGCTCCAAGAGCTATCAAACCATCGCTAAAAGCTATGCCTGTTAAATGTGTTAAAGGCTTAGCAAATATCCAGCAAAGTGCAGTTGTACAAAAGACAATAATAGTTAAAACTCTATTTGTTGTCCAAGGAATATCCACACTCGCATCAACTTCTATTTTTTTATTAAAATCAGGTTTAAATAAAAAATAAAGTGTCAAAAGCATAACTGGCAACAGTATAATGGTAAGTGGAAGTCCTATCTTCATCCAATCAAAAAATGTTAAACCAAGCTCTGCTGAAACAATTGCATTTGGTGGTGAACCTACCATTGTTCCAAGTCCGCCAATACTTGCAGAGTATGCAATTCCCAAAAGAACAAAAACAATCGTTCCTTTATCCTTAACTCTATCAAGCCCTGAAAGCATACCAATAGCAAGTGGAAGCATCATAGCTGCAGTTGCTGTGTTTGATATCCACATAGAAAGTCCTGCGGTTACTAAACATACTGCAATTGCTGCATATCCAAGCTTTGAGCCAGATAATGATATAAGCTTCATAGCTATTTTTGTATCGAGCTTTTGGATGTGAAGAGCAGTAGCTAATGCAAAACCACCAAAAAATAAAAATATAGTTGGATTTGCAAAATTTGATAAAGCTTGTTTGATAGTCAAAGCTTTAAACACGCCGTCCGCATTAACAGAACCAACGCCTATAAAAATTCCAAGCAGTGGAACCATCAAAGCAGTAACTGTTATATGGACAGCTTCAGTAAGCCATAAAATCGCTATAAAGACAAGTAGGCCTAAGCCTTTATTTGCATTGTCTCCATATGGCAAAATTTTATATACGGCATAAGAGAGTATTGCAGCTATCAGCATAACTATAAGTCCTCTTTTAGTTATGTGTGATATATTGCCCTCATTTATCGCTTCATTTTCCAAAGAAACCTCCTTAGTTTTGGTTTTCGTTCAGTATATCAAAAAGCAACATAAAAGTGTCATTAAAGTTATTTTTATAAGTTATAAAAAACAAATTTGTTACAAAAAGTAAAAAATAAAAAAACTACCTTTTAATCTTAAACCAACCATAATAATTATCATCAAGTTTGTCTAAAAAAAGTAGCTCAAGCTCTAAATTTAGAGAAATACTATCCAAATTTATAAATTTGTTTGAAAAAAATATTAATACATGTGTTACAAAATTAGGCAAATTTCTGGCCATTTGCTCGCCGCCTTCAATCATACAAAGCTTATAGTTTTTTAGTTTTTCTATATCATTACTTATTATAACTTCGCGATTTTGAACACTAAATAGTGGAATTGTTTTATCAAATTCATTTTTTTTAGAATAGATAAAAATATCAGGATTTTTAAAATTTTCTCCTAAAAGTCTAGTATCTAAAATAGGCCTATCAACTCTAACAGTATTCCCACCAATTGCTAAAATTTCACTAACATTTCTTAGTTTATGAACTAAAAGCCTAGAAGCATTATTTGTAATAACTCCACCTTTTATAACGCCATTTAAGCTCATCCCTAGTTTAAAAAAGCTGAAATTTCCATTAAGACATCTTAAAAATGGCTCTAAAAGTAAAAATCCCTCATCTTGCAAAACTCCAAATTTTACTTTTATTCCTGCGTTTTTTAAAATTTGGGCACCACCTTTTGCTGTTGGATTTATATCTTTTTGTGAAATTATGACTTCACTAAAACAAAGTTCTTTTATCAAATTTGCACAAGGTGGAGTTTTGCCATAATGCGAACAAGGCTCAAGTGTGACATAAATTTTTGCTTCTTTTAATAAATTATTGTGATTTTTTAGAATAAAATCATAAGTTTGCTTTTCATCTTTTGGAAAAATTAAATTTGGATTAAGCTTTTTTAAGGCTGATTTTATGGCATTTACTTCGGCGTGATTACAACCAGCTTTTTGATGAGCCTCTATGCTTAAAATTTGATTATTTTTATCAAGTATTAATGCCCCAACTGCTGGATTTGGATAGGTTAAAATTTGATATTGCCAAGCTTTTTTTATGGCTAAACTCATATAAAATTCATCATTCATTTTTATATCTTTTTTATTTAAGATTATAGCAAATTCGGCTTAGAATAGAACCAGTATTTTTATATTTTGTTAATAAATTTTTTATAAATTTGATACAATTCAAAAACTTTTTTATTTAGGAGTTTTTGATGAATTACTTTGATGAGTATTATCTGGGTGCTTTTAGGAAATTTGCCACCTTTAGTGGCAGAGCTAGAAGAAAAGAGTATGGTTGGTTTTGTGTTTTTAGCTTTATCGTTGGCTTGATACTAGGCATAATTGATGTTTTAGTTTTTGGCGATGCAGATGGGATGTTTAGTTCAATTTATGGTTTGGTTGTGTTTATACCATCGCTTGCGCTACTTGTAAGAAAAGTTCATGATTTTGGCAAAAGTGGGTGGTTTGTGCTAGTTATAATATTTGCCCCAACAATAGCACTTATAGTTAGTCTTCTTTTTATTCAAACATCAAAAGAATTAGGTATGTTATTTTTAGTAATAGCACTTGCTTTGTTTTTTTATTTTATTTTTTTACCTATATTTAAAAAAGGTGATAAGGGAGAGAATGCTTACGGAAGCGATCCAAAAACACTAAATTTATAAAATTTTTTGTAGTTTTAAATTTACTCATAAATCCACAAAGCAAGGCTTTATGCCCGTGACAATGTGGATTTGAGATTTAAGAGTTTAATTTTAATTAAAATCTAAATTTTTAACTCTTTCATCGAGCTCTTTAAGTTTTTGTGATGGTGGAGTTGCAACTAAACCTTTATGACTTGTGATCTGCTCTGGCTCTGGTACCTCATCTGCTGTTTGAGTTAGCTCTATATTTACTCCAAATTTGGCTAGTTCATTTGATAGTTCTATTTGACCCTTTCTAGCAAATTCTTGGCATTGTCCGATGATCCTTGCAGCTTCTTGTGGTGCGTGGAAACCATAGCTATTTTCGCTAAATGCAAAGTCCCATCTCATATGAGCGCGTCTTTGGTTCCATAAAGTTTTCTCCAAAGCTTTTGAAATTTCAGCTTTTTGTGTATCAGCGTCCAAATTTGCAAACTCAGGAAGTTTTGCAAGCTCGCCTCTTGCTACTTCAATATCTTGGATTAGAGAAAGTAGTGCATTTTCACATTTTCTAAGCTCATAAGAGTGGCGATTTTGTATGAAATTTATACGCTCTACTAGCTTATCTTCGCTTTGCATGTGGCATGTCCTACAACTTCCTGTAATGTCAGCAAATGGACTTTGTACAGTGTGACTTGAAACCTTTTGAGCGCCCTCTCTTTTATATGGCATATGACAATCAGCACAACTTACACCGCTTCTTGCGTGAATTCCAGCAGAACTTAGTTCAGCTTCTGAATGTTGCATTTTAATGATTGGTGCATCTGTAGTTTTATGCTTATAGTCAAATTTAAACTTACCGTTTTCAAACATCTCATCATAATACTCATCAAACATCTCTATTTTAAATGGTTTATCTTTTTCCCATTTAGCCCATGGATAAGTTAGAGTTGAGTCTTTGCCTTGGAAATAATACTCCACATGACACTGCATACAAACATAACTTCTCATCTCTTGGCGACTAGCTTTTAGGCCAGTTTTTGGATCTGCCTCATAACCTCTATCAACCATAGCATTGACAAATGCAGGTCTTGTTACTCTTAAACTCATATCATCAGGACTATGACAATCAGCACAGCTACTTCCTAAGTGTGAACCTTTATATGGATCCTCGCCATGTTTATCAGCGACTAGCTTCATAACATCAAAATAAGGAATTGAGTTCATCTTTGTCCATGCAGCTTTTTCTTTTTTGCCCTCTTCGCCCTTTACATCAAAAAATGGCATATTTCTACTTGCAGCCTCAACTGGATTTTTGCTTAAGTTATAATCCCCATCTTTCATAATGGCAGTTAAATGTCCGGTGTGGCAGTTGACACAGGCTCCTGGTTGACCTTTAAATTTAGGAAGTCCGTGAGAGTTTAGATACTCTTTATCATTCCTTTTTGTTTCAATCTGGTCAATTTGTGTATAAAAATGAAGTCTTGGGCGGTTATAATCAACTGCAAAAGCATATCCATTCCAAAATTTAGTAGCCGCTGGCCATCTTAAAAGTTTGCTATAAGGAACTGAACCAGCATATGGTGTCTCGTAAGCAATATTTTCCATAGCGGCAAAACTTTCATATTGTGATGGGAAATTTTTACCCCACTCTTTTACATCAGGGTCCAAATCACTAACCTTATGAAGCATCATAGGATAGCTTTTTTCCTCCTCAAATTTAGAACCGATATCTACAAATAGTGCAAACATGGCTGCACCCAAAACAACGGCAACAAAAAAAGCAACCGTATATAAAGTCCATTTTTTCATCATTTCTCCTTGTTGATTTTAAAAGTTATGTGCGTGTCCGGCTTGTCTATGACACGATACGCAAGATAGTGGCTCGCTTCCTGGAGCACCTTTTTTCATAGTTGCATCTACCGAGTGTGCAGCATATTCGCTGTGACAGGCGATGCAGTTATTTTGTATGATACCTTTACCTTTTTTTGTTGCTTCAAATGAGACAGGGTTGTCTTTAAAAGTAACGGCATATCCGTGATGAAGGCCATTTTCAGCCTTAAATAGCCACTTAGATACAAAGCCTTCAGGCACGTGGCAATCACTACAGGTTGCAACATGTTGGTGTCCGCCTTTCATCCAGCTTTCATAGACTTGATTCATAACATGGCAGTTTTTACAGGCCTCAGAATCATGCCCAAAATATGAAAAACCTTTTGCATAGACAAATGTAAAAAGCCCATGTCCGATAACCAAACCAAAGCTTATCACAAGAACCAAGGTGGCAAAAGCAGATGGAGAGCGCTTAATTTTATCAATTAGTTTTTTCAAAAAGCCTCCTTTATAAATTTTAAACAAAAAGTAATTATACTAAAAATAAAATGAGAAACAATTGATTTATATCAAGTTTATAAAATTTGATGAATTAATAAAAGATATTAGAGATATTTAAGCATTTAAATAAGATTATTCTATTTAATGATAAAAATATTTTTAAAATAAATTAAATTCTTGCAAGAAATAATTAAAGAAAAATTATATAAAAACTAAATTAAAACATATTACAAATATCTTACATTTGTCGTATTAGTTAGAATTTTTATTTTTAGGCGATTTTCACTCTACGCTTTTTTGAACTAATCACACTACAAATATTTTCAATAATCTTTAAAGCGGTTTGATTTGATAAGTATCATTAGGATAAATTATATTATATTGAATAAAAATTCAGAAAGTTGCAAATACTTAAATTTGCAACTTTAAAAAAAAATTATGATCTGTCGGTTTTATTAATTCTTTTAAAATACGGCTTTTTATCTTTTGCAAGCATAATACCAATCGCTATACACACTAATCCGATCGCAATAGGCACTAACCTCTCACCCCAAGAATCTAACAAGTAAGCCCAGAAAAAAGACAAAATACCAACTAGAAATATTGCACCCCATTTTCTACCATAATGTATTTCGGCTTGACAACCTCTACACACAGAAGCACCGTATTTTATATCTTCTTGTCCGCAAAATGGGCAAACTAAAAATTCTTTTTCATTTTTTTCCATAAAATTTTCCTTTTAAAAATATTTTAGACATTTTACCCCCCCCCCCGCTTAAAATCTCTTGAATTTGTGTTAGAAATTTTAATTTTTCACTGCATTTAAAATTTCTTTTTCAAAATCAGCTTTACTTTCAAACTTAAAATTTTCTTCTAAAAATTCAAATTCTAAATTTTGTGCGTGAAGTAAAAGTCTTGAAGCTCCTGTTAGATTCTTACGCTCGAAAATCGATAAAAACAATTTTAAACTTCTAAAAATTTATCTTTTAAATTTGAAAGTTTATCTACCACTCAATAAAAGTTTTAGCTTTTAAAATTTCATCAAATTTTATATCTAAATTTTCTTTATCAGTTTTAAGAGTTAAAATTTCATTATCAAAGCCTATAATTTCACCCTCAAATTTTTCTTTATTTATTGTTGTGATTTTAGCTTTTTCGCCAATACTGTTTATAAAATGATCTTGTTTTGTAAGCTTTCTCTCAAGTCCTGGGCTACTTACTTCAAGTGTGTATTTACCATTTACCGGTGGTTCGACATCAAAAATAGGTGATAAAAGCTTGCTTACTTTTTCACAATCATCCAAATTTACACCGCCGCTTTTTGTGATATAGACTCTAAAAATAGTTTTGCCATTTTCATTTGCAACTTCAGTATCATATAGGTTTAATCCACACTCCATCACTAGAGCTTTTATATCAGTCATTTATATCCTTTTTTAAACTATTAGCGGCCTTTTTAAACAACTCATCCATGTGGTTTTGATACTCTAGTTTATCGTCAAATTTAAAATGAAATTTAGGACTTCTAAACCAACCCTCAGCCTCTTTACAGTAATTTTGCAAATAGCCATTTACCTTATCAAGCTTTTTTAAAACTAGAATTTGCTCATCTTCATCAAATGCCATTTTATCAAGATAGACAAAAGCATCATATCTTCCTTTTTTGCACTCCACATCAACAACACAAAGCCCTTGTAGATCTGGGTCAGAAAGCCCAGATAAGGCTTCTGGAATAAGCTGTTTTAAAACACTTGCTGTTCTTAGTCTTCTTATCTCACCGCTCATTTTTACTCTTTTTAGATAGTTGCTTGTTCTTCTCTTTTTACAAAGCTTTCTATGTAATCACCCACTTGCATATCGTTATATCCCTCTATGCCAACACCACATTCAAAGCCTTTTGAGACTTCTTTTACATCATCTTTAAAACGTCTAAGCGAGCTTACTTTTCCTTCAAATTTAACTACGCCATCTCTTATGACTCTTATATCAGCTCCTCTTGTAATGTTTCCATCAGTTACCATACAACCTGCGATTTGACCGATTTTTGGAACATTTATAACTTGTCTTATTTCAGCTTGACCTATTTCTTCTTCGCTTATAATAGGACTCATAAGCCCACCTAAAATAGCCTTAACATCATCTAAAAGAGTATAGATTACATTATAAGTTTTTATCTCTACGCCTCTTTCTTTAGCTCTTTCTTTTACATCTCCAGTTGGCCTAACATTAAAGCCAAGGATTATGCAATTTTCACTCGCACTTGCAAGACCGATATCATTTTGTGTAATGCCACCTACTCCACTATGGATAATGTCTACTTTAATCTCATCATTTCTAAGTTTTTCAAGACTTGCTTTTATAGCCTCTAAGCTTCCACCAACGTCTGCTTTTACAATAACAGGTAAAGTTTTAAGCTCACCTTCTGCTATCTTTGCACCAAGCTCTTCTAGGCTTACTTTTGTTGATTTTGAAAGCTCTTTTTGTCTAAGATAATCATGTTTTTTACTAGCATAATCTTTTGCTGTTTTTTCATCTTCCACACCAATTAGTGTTTCACCTGATTCTGGAACTTCGCTAAGACCTATTATAACGCCACACTCTCCTGGGCTTAATTTTTTGATATGATTTCCTTTATCATCCATTATAGCTCTTACTCTTCCATAAGATACTCCAGCTACAACATTATCTCCTATATTTAAAGTTCCATTTTGAACGATGATAGTTGCAACTGTTCCAAGACCTTTTTTAAGTGAACTTTCTATAACTGTTGCTTTTGCCATTCTTTTTGGGTTTGCTTTAAGCTCTAAAATATCAGCTTGAAGTAAAACTATTTCTAAAAGCTCATCTATGCCCGTTCCAGTTTTTGCTGAAATTGGAACAAACTCATACTCCCCACCCCAATCAATTGGCAAAATTCCAAGCTCGCTTAAGCCTGATTTTACTAAATCAGGATTAGCTGTTGGTTTATCCATTTTATTAATAGCTATGATTATTGGAACATTTGCTGCTTTTGCATGAGCAATAGCTTCTTTTGTTTGTGGCTTTACTCCATCATCTGCTGCAACTATAATAATAACAACATCAGTTACCTCAGCACCTCTTTCTCTCATTGCTGTAAAAGCCTCGTGTCCTGGGGTATCAATAAATGTTATTTTTCTACCATTTTTTTCCACCATATAAGCGCCAACATGCTGAGTTATACCACCAGCTTCGCCAGTTGCAACGCGTGAATTTCTTATATAGTCTAATAAGCTTGTCTTTCCATGATCAACATGTCCCATTATAGTAACTACAGGTGCTCTTAAAACAAGATCTTTTTCATCATCTTTTGTTTCATCATAATCTTTGGTGTAGTCAAATTTCAAAGCTTCATCAATGATATTTATAGTTACATTAAACTCATCAGCTAAAATTTCTAACGCATCTTCGTCTAAAAAGTCGTTTTTAGTTACCATAAGTCCTAACATAAAAAGCTTTGAGATAATTTCACTAGGTTGTTTTCCAAGCTTATCTGCAAACTCATAAACTCTAATTTCTTTTGGAATATCAATAGAACTAACAGAAATTTCCTCATCTTTTTTAACTGGTTTTTTATGTTTTTTTCTCACACCTCTGCTTATGCTTCTAGTTTCTTGATTTGTAAATTTGTTTTGAGCTGAGCGATACACTTTTTGCTGCTTAATCTCTTTTTGTTGGTTTTCAACATTAATAGCACTAAGAGTTAAATCAGGTAAAACAACCTCACTTTCATCATCAATTTCAACATCTTTTATATCTCTATCATCTAAAATTTCTATTTTTGTAGCACTTTCTTTTCTTGTATTTAAAGGCTGTTTTTTAGGTGATTTTTTCTTTTTCAAATTTGAACTTGTGTTTGAAAATATCTCATCAAGTCCGATATTTAATCTTTGAGTTGGCTCTTTTTTGGCTTTAACTTCTGTTTTTTCTTCTTCTTTAGGCTCATCTTTTTTCTTAACTATTACTAAGCCTCTTCTTTTTTTCAAAGATAAAGAAGCCAGACTTTCAACTTTTTTAATTCTTGACTCAGATTCTTTTTCTTTTGAAATTTCTTTTTTAGGAGTTTCTGAGTTTTTAGATTTTGTAGTTTTTATCTCATCTTTATCTTGTGGCTTTAACTCTTCTTTGATTTCTGTTTTTATATCTTTTTTTGAAGTTGTTTCTTTTGTCTCTTTTTTAACTTCTTCATTTTTAATTTCTTCTGGCTCTTTTACAGAGTTAAGATCTTCTTCTTTTTGCTCTTGTGTTTTTTTTGAAACTGACTCTTTTTTAGGCTTTACTGTTTTTTGGGCTTTTGGTTTATCAGCTTTTTCTTTTTTTGACTTTTTAATAGGCTCTTCATCGTCTAAAATTTCAATTTCTTTTTTAGGTTTTGAATGTATTTTTGATTTTGTCTTAAGCTTTTGTGGCAACTCACCTGTTTGAACATAGTTATATATAGCCTCTGCTTCTTCCATGCTAACTGCACTATTTTGTGCTTTTATTTTTTTAAGCCCCATTTCATTGGCTTTTTCAATGATTTCTTTGCTCGAGTACCCAAGCTCTAATGCTATCTCACTTATGCGAACTTCCGCCATATAAACTAATCTCCTTTTAATTCATCTAAACTTGAAATTCTTACAAATCTAGAAACTGCTTTTTTTAAAATTTTTTCTTCTTTTTTTATACAATCAGAACATATATAAAAACTTCTTCCGGTTAAATCTTCTTTATTAATTTTATAATTTTTTATTCTAAATCTTAAAAGTTTTTTTTGTTCAAATTTATTTTTGCAAACCACACATGACCTAATTTGCATAAATTTCCCCATCATTATATCTTTTTTTTCTTTTATTTTGCTTTTTTATGATATTTTAAAGCCTTCATTATCAAAATCAAGCTCTTTTACTTTAAATTCTGGAAATTTATCTTTTAAAATTTTAGCTAAATTTTTACTATCATCTTTATATGTTATATTTAAAAAACTTGATCCACTTCCTGAGAGTGTGCTCATTAAAGCTCCATTTTCATAAGAAATTTTTCTAACCTCAAAAAGCTCTGGTAAAGCCTTCATTCTTAAATCTTCATGCATCATATCTTTAGCTGCTATTTTTAGGCTTTCGTAATCTTTTTTTATAAATGATGCTGTTAAAAAAGCACTGTGAGAGAGGTTAAAAACACACTCTTTCATAGAGTAATTTTTTGACAATTTTGATCTTGATTTATCCGTAGACATTGGCTTATTTGGAATAACAACGACAGCTTTTATAGAAGAGTCTAAGTGAATTTTTTGAGTATAGACTTTACCATTTTCAACCACACTTGTTACAAAACCGCCAAATGTAGCAGGAGCGATATTATCAGGGTGATTTTCATAAAATAAAGCTTTATTTAAAATAGCCTCTTTTGTGATTTTAAACTCAGCCATTTCATAAGCTGCTGCTATTGCTCCAATAATTACAGAAGAACTACTTCCAAGCCCCCTTGAAAATGGGATATTGTTTATAAATGAAAATTTAAAATTATCCTGCCTAGTAGTTAAAGACTCATAAATTTCTAAGAAAATATTTACAAAAGTGTTATTTTTTTTAATTTTTAAATTTCCACTTCCCTCGCCCTTTATAGAAATGCAAGGTAAATTTTGCTTTGTTATCTCAACCTCGTTATATAGGTTTAAGCTAAGTCCCAACGCATCAAAGCCTGGACCTAAATTTGCACTAGTTGCTGGAACTTTTATCTTCATTTTTCCCCTAAACTGCATCTATTATATAATTTGGAAGTATATCATTTGTTTTATTTAATTTGGATAAATTTGAAGGAATTTTAAACTCTTTTGCTTCTACTTTTTTCAAAATTATTTCACCGTTATCTTTTAAAACAAAACTTAAATTTTTATTTGCTTTAATGGGTGAATTGCCATTTAACTCAAATCCGCTTACTGCATAAAGTGGCAAATTTCTAGCTATACTAAGAGTTTTAAGAATAACATAAGCAACTTTTATGCCCATAAAACTTCCTGGTCCATTTGCATAAACTATGCTTTTTAAATTGTAATTTTTTAAAATATAATCAATTGCCTCTATTAAAAAATCACTCGCTGGATTTTCGCCACTAAGCTTTTGTATTAAAGCATCATTCTCATAGATACCAACAATAGCTGGTTTGCACAATGTAAGAACTAAAATATCAACTTGCTTAATGAATTTATCCTTAATTATGCAAAAACTTTTGAGTATTCTTTCGCAAAAGCTTTATCTTTTAAATTTACTATCTCATAATTTTTTGCATCACTTAAGATTTCTAAAGTTAAAAGATGATTTAACTCATGGCTTCCAGCATACGCTGTATAATCACCCAAAATAGGCATTCCCATTAATGCCAAATCACCAATTGCATCAAGAATTTTATGTCTTACAAATTCATTTTCAAATCTTAATCCACCAGGATTTAAAATACCACTATCATCTAAAACAACGGCATTTTCTAGGCTTCCACCAAGTGCTAAATTTTGAGCTCTTAAAGCTTGAACATCCTTTAAAAATCCAAAAGTCCTAGCTCTTGCTATTTCTTTAATATAGTTTTGTTTAGAAAACTCAAACTCATAAATTTGCTCACCTATAACTGGATGATTAAATTTAATAGTATAGTTAAATTTAGGGCTATTTGATGGCTTTATAGAAACAAATTTATCACCTTTTTTAACAGCGACTTCTTTTTTTATAACCATTATATTTTTATTTTTATCCAAAGATTTTGTACCTGCTTCATCAAGCATCATACAAAATCCAATAGAACTTCCATCCATAACAGGTGGCTCATTTGCATCTAAAACAACTCTTATATTGTCAATCCCATAGCTATTTATAGCGCTTAATAAATGCTCTATTGTAGAAATATATACACCGTTACTATTTCCAATAACAGTTGCCATTTGGGTGTTTATAACATTTTTTGGTTCAGCTTTTATGCTTACGCCTACATCTTGTCTATAAAAAATAATCCCTGAGTCCTCGCCCAAAGGCTCTAAGGCAATTTTTATAGGTTCGCCTTTGTGAAGCCCAATACCAACGCCTTCAATTCTTTTTTTTATAGTTGTTTGTTTCAAAACATACCCCTTATAATTTTTTAATGTTTAATTATATCTTAAAATTAGTAAATGATAAAACTTATTTTTTATTATCAATAAGTTTTTTTGCATTATCTAAAATTTGAAAAATGTTTTCTTTCATCCACTTTTTATCCATCCATTCTTCTGGTCTTACCTCAACTCCTTGAACACTCATACCAAAGTGCAAGTGATCACCAAATGCAAGTCCAGAACTTCCAGTATTTGCTATAACCTCTTCTTCACTTATATTTTGCCCAACTTCTACTGATGATGCACTACAATGCCCATAAATACTATAAAGTCCAAGCCCATGATATAAAACTAAATTTAATCCATAAATTCCATTATCTGCTTTTAAAACTACAAAAGCTGGGTTACTTGTTATAATTTGAGCATTTGCAACACTTGCTAAATCAAGTCCTAAATGCCATGACTGGCTTACATCTTTATCATCTTTTACATAAAATCTATGATCGCCAAAGCTTGCAACTGCGGCTCCATTTTTAAGAGGATAAAATGGTTTTATAAAAAAATCATCCACTTTTTCTTCTAAAATTTTATTAGTTTTTGAATAAATCAGCTCTTCATTTGCATTTCTTAAAGTCTCGTTCACAAATTTAAATTTCTCAATTCCTTCATAAATACTTGGATCTTTTGCATAAATTTCAACTAGCTCGCTTATTTTGCCATTTATAAACTCATCAGTTAGTGAAATTTTAGAAGTTTTATAAACTTTATCTTGTAAATAATATCTAATTCTTATCTTGCTTTCATTTCCTGCTTTATCCGTTGCAACCACGTAAGCAGTGAAATTTTTTTCATTAACAGGCCAAGCGATAATTGAGACAAAATATCCGTCTTTATAAAATGGCACTACTTCAAATTTCTTACCAAAACTAGTTTGAATATAAACTTCATTTAAATTATCATCGCTAGCTTTAAAAACAACTGCGCCAGATCCGCCTTTTGTAATTTTATAAGATTGGTTTAAAACATAAACATCAGGCCTCTTTGTATCTACTAAAACATCTATTTCTTTGTTTAATTTATTTCCAAATTTCCATTTGCTTATATCTTTTACTTCGATATTTAATTTTAAATTTCCATTTCTATCAAGCAATGTTCCTTTTGGCAAATTTATGGCCAAATTTAGCTCTTTTTGAATTAGTTCAAATGTCTCATCCATCAAATTTACAACTTGTTTACCATCACTTAATGAAATTTTAAGCGATTTTATGCCGGTGTCATCTGTTATTTTTACATTAATTGGAGTTTTTAAATTCCAATCAATTTTATCTCCTAAACTAACCTTTGGCGCATTTCTTTCAAACATCTCAGATGAATAAACAAAATACGATACTCCTAATACAACTAATAAAATTACTAAAAAAAATGCTCCAAAAAAGCCACCACTTTCTCTTGAATTTCTTCTTCTCAAACTCTCACCTTAAATTATATTATTTTTATAGCTCTTACCTAATTTTACTTTTAACTGATAAACTTACGGTAAATTTCAATTTTAATTTATAAAAAATCTCTTATAACTCTTGCCTCATATAACCATTTTGTAAGCTCTTGCCATTTTTCATCTTCTATTAAATTTTGACAAAAATCAAGTTCTTTTTTAAAAGAATTTATAGAATTTAAAACATTTTCTTTATTTTGTTTAAAAATATCACTCCACATTTCAGGTGAAGATTTTGCAATACGACTAACATCTGAAAAGCTTCCTCCAGCTAAATTTATGATATTTCTTTTATTTTCTTCTTTTAAAACACTATTTACTAATGAATAACTTATAACATGCGGTAAATGCGAAATCAAAGCAACATGGTGATCGTGCTTTTTAGCATCCATAAAAACTATCTTCATACCAGCATAAGAAAAAATTTCGATAGCTCTTTTTGCATGTAAATTTGCCGTATCATCATCATTACAAATAACCACAACAGCTTTTTGCAAAAGTGTTTTGAATGCAGCTTTTGGACCTGAGTTTTCGGTTCCAGCCATAGGATGAGCAGCTACTAAATTTGCTCTTATTTCTTTTGGGCAAGAAGAAATTATCTTTTCTTTTGTACTTCCTAGTTCAATTATCGTTGTGGTATTTTTAATATCTTTTAAATTTTGTAAAGTTTCAACTATTGCCTCAACTGGAATTGCTAAAAATATAACATCACAAATTTCTTTCATTTTATCAAAAGTTATTATCTCATCAACAAGTCCTAAATTTAGAGCAAGACTCTCATTTTCTTTACTTATATCACTTCCATAAACTCTATCTATTAATTTCATATCTCTTAGGCAAAGCCCAACCGAGCCTCCTATTAATCCTAAACCAATAATACCAATTTTCATAAATTTCCTTATTTTCACTAAAATTTTATTTTAATTATGCTATTATAGCGCCAAAATATTTATTTTTAGGTTAGCAAATGAAAAAAACTACATATCTAGCACTATTTTTAGCAAATTTGGCTTTTGGCGCAACAGCTATAAAGTCTGTAAATTTCGAGGGTTTAAAACAAATTTCACCATTAGTTGCACAAAATATATCAGGCCTTAAAATAGGAGATGCCATCACTGGCTATAACACAAATAAAGCCATTACAAATCTTTTTAATCAAGGCTATTTTGATGATATTTACATTACTGAAAATAATGGAAATTTGATTGTTCATGTAAAAGAAAAGCCTATTATTTCAAAACTTGATATTGAAGGCGTTGTTACAAACGATAGAACTGCAATGGAGCAAATAATTGGCTTAAAGCTTGGTCAAGCATACGATAAAGTTGCTCTAAGTCAAGTAAAAGAAAGAGTAAGGCAATTTTATGAAGTAAAGGGCTATTTTGATACTGTTGTTGAGACTGAAGAGGAGTTTTTAGATGAAGATAAAAGCTCACTTCATTTAACAGTTATCGTAAATAGAGGCGAAAAAATCACAATAAAAAATGTAAATTTAGTTGGCGCTAAAAAGCTTAAATACTCAGATATAAGACCTGCAATTGCAAATAAACAAAGAGAAACCTTTGGCTGGATGTGGGGCTTTGATGATGGTAAGCTAAAAACTGCAGATCTTCCAAATGATCCAGCTAGAATACAAAATGAGTATATGAAAAGAGGTTATTTAAACGCCACTGTTTCAGCTCCTTTTGTAAATACATATATGAGCAACTATACTGCTGATCTTACTTACTATATAACAGAGGGAGAAAGATTTAAAGTTAGTGAAATTTCAATCGAAGCACCACAGTATTTAGAGCTTGATACAAAAAAAATTATTAAAGATTTAAAATTAAGAAGTGGTAAGAGATTTAATGCTGATTGGATAAGAAGAGATATCGCAAAACTTGAAAATTTAGTTGCAGATAAGGGATATGCCTATGTTGAGGTTAATCCTGATTTAAAACCTGATAATGAAAATAATACCGTTAAAATAAATTATATCATTAAACCTCACTCTCAAATTTATGTAAGAAATGTAACAATTTCAGGTAATGAAAAAACTGCTGATTCAGTTGTAAGAAGAGAGATGTATCTAACAGAGGGTGAGCTTTATAATAGGACTGATTTGGTTGATTCTAAAAATTCACTTAGAAGAACTGGATATTTTGATGATGTCGAAATAACTGAAAATGTTGTAAATGATAACGAAATAGATCTAAATATAGATGTTAAAGAAGCTCCTACTGGAAGTATAACTGGTGGCATTGGATATGGAAGTAGTGATGGAATTTTACTAAGTGCATCAGTTTCTGAAAAAAATATATTTGGTAGTGGAATAAGTGGTTATGTAAGTGCTGAAAAAAGCGATGACCAACTAAGTGGAGCAATTGGCTTTACAAATCCTAGAATTTATAACTCAGAATATAGCCTAAGTGGTCAAATTTATGCAAGAGATTGGGACTGGGATGATTATAAAGAAAAAGCTTATGGAGCAAGTGCAACAATTGGTAGAAAGCTTGGAAGATATACAAGTGCGTATTTAACTTATGAGATTGAAAAATCAAAAATAAATGGCTTAAATGCTTATTATGAAAAAGCTGGTTATCAAAATGGAAATAATCTAAAAAGCTCACTTATTCCATCAATTGTATTTAACAATACAGATGATTACTACTTACCAAGAAGTGGTATTATAGCTAGTGCTTCACTTGATTACTCAGGACTTGGTGGAGATATAGAGTATTTAAAAGGAAATGCGAATTTTAATTGGTACTTTGGAATGAAAGATTATATCGATTGGGATTTAATATTTAGATATAAAGCAGGTGCTGGATATTTCTTTAATGATAAAAACCTACCAGTTAATAAAAAGCTATTTTTAGGTGGAATGAGATCTGTTAGAGGATATGATGGAAGAAGTATTCCAAAAAGGAAAATTTGTCTTGATAGTTCGCATTGTAACTATATAGAAACAGGTGGAAAGCAAAGTTTTAATAACTCATTTGAGTTAAGTATGCCTTTAATTGATCGTATAAATATGCGTTTTGTAACATTTTTTGACTATGGAATGATAGGTGATGATAGCTGGAGTGAGTCAAAAAGATATAGTGCTGGAGCTGGAATAGAGTGGAGAACACCTGTTGGACCATTACAACTTTTCTGGGTAAAACCACTTAATAAAGAAGATTATGATAGTACAAATAGCTTTGAATTTACGATTGGGGCAAGATTTTAAATTATCAGTTTAAAAGCTTGGGTTTTACCTAGGCTTTTAAAAATTCAAATGATTATATTAATTTGAAATTAATTTTTTAAATCACCTATAAAAATAAGCAGTAGACATTAAAATAAATTTTAAATATTTTTAAATAAAATTAAGTAATACTGTATTTATTATCCATAATATTATGCATTTTTAAGGATAAAATATATAATCAGCCAACTTAATATGAGGAAAAAAATATGAAAAATTTTAATTTAAGTTCTAAAAAAAGCTTTGTACCTATTAGTTTTGTTTTAGCTATGGCACTTTTTAACTGTGCTGCTTTTGGATCAGAGAGTGATTTTACAGTGATTGATCCACCATTTATGTTTACAACATTTAATCATAAGCTAAATGCAGGAAAATTGCCAACCAAAGAAATAACTCTTGATAAAGTAAGCAGAAAAGAAAATGTTGTCTATGCTGCAGGTGCAAATAAAAATGATGAAATAAACGGCTATACTCTAAATGTAGAATTATCAGGTATTGCCACAAGCTCTGATAACTATGTAGTAAATCTAATCGGTGGAATGTCTGAAAATAATGATGTTTTAAATAATAAGATAAATATTACAAAAATGCCAGATAAAATAACAAGGGACATTCGTATATTTGGAGCAGATAGTTGGAAAGGAAATACAAATTTTAATAAAGTAAATATTGATTCTATACAAACAAATATAAATAAATTATATATAGTAGGTGGAAGATCAACCGATGAAAACAAAGGAGATAGCTCAAATAATACCATAAATATATCTTCATCAAAATTAATATCTGATAACACAAATTTTGATTTTCAAATAACAGGTGGAATAGCACAAGGAAAAGCCCAAAACAATGAAGTAATAATAGATAAATCAGAAATAATCAACACTATGCTTATCTCCGGCGGAGCATCATACGGAGACCCTGATAAAATACAATTAGGCACTGAAAAAAATAGAGTAAAAATTACTTCATCAAAAGTAAAAGGTGCGATTTTTGGTGGAGATTCAGCTTTTTTAGGCTTTGACAATGATGCCAATAAAAATGAAGTAGAAATAATCTCATCAAAAATATCCAAACAAGATAATTTCTTTATGGATTTTGTAGTTGTCGGCGGAGCATCAACAAATAATGCAACTAACAATACCGTTTCAATAGTTTCATCAAGCATAGATGGAGATAGTTATGGTGGTCTTTCAACAACTGCGCTAGGTTTTGGCGGAGGCGAAATTTCAGGCAACGCTAATAACAACTCAATCAACATAACTTCATCAAATATAAATGGCAAGATTTATAGTGGTAAATCAGAAGAAGGAGCTGCTAGCAACAACAAAGTCTCATTAAAAATTTCAAAGGTTGGCTCTTCTGTAGCAGGTGGTTCTGCCAAAGATGAAGTAAACAATAACATTTTAGATATAACTTCATCAAATATAGGTGGTGATGTTTATGGTGGCTACTCAAATGAAGGTGATGCTATAAATAACACTGTAAATTTATTTCATAACTCAGCAAGAGATTTAGCTTTAGGTAAACACTTTTTAGTTAAAGGTGTAATTCATGGTGGATTTTCAGATGGTAACAATAAAGATGCAATTTTAGGCAATAAATTAAATGTTACCGGTAAAAATCTAATAGCAGGAAATATTAACAACTTTGATGAGGTAAATTTTAATCTTCCAAAAGATATAAAAACAAATGATGTAGTGCTTCAATTAACAAAAAATGAACCGACAACTTTAAAAAGTGTAAAAGTAAATCCTTATGTTGAGCAAGGAGAAAGTAAAGCTATTGTTAAAAATCTTAAACCAAAAGAAAAAATTTACATTATTAAAAAAGCATCTATTGATGAAAATACTTTAGAGGAAGAACAAGCTATAGACAAAGACCTTGAAATAAAAAGTAAAGAGTTGACTAAAGCTACTAAATCAATTGTATCTGAAGTAGGAGCTAGTACAATTTATAATGTAAAGTTAAATAAAGATGAAAGTAATTTATATTTAGAAGTTGGAGAAATTGAATCAACAACTCCAACTCCAACTCCAAAGCCTAATAAACCTATCACTCCTAAAGTAAATCCTAAGTTAAATCATACATTAATACCAAATTTGGCAAGTTCTCATGTTGTAAATCAAATGAGTGATTTAATGGGTGATAATATATCAAACATAGCAATGCTTGATGATAATATATCTGTAAATACTGATAATATTATAAGTTTTGGATATATAAAAGGATATAAAAGCAATATCGATAAAAGCGATACTGATATAAATGGAGTAGTTGTTGATGTTGGTGTTGCAAGTAGAGCTGATAATGCACTAATGGGTGGATTTTTTGAATACTCTTATGCAGATTATGATGGAAGTGCGAACTCTTATTCAAGTGATGGAAAGATAAATGCTTATGCAGTAGGAGCGTTAGCAAGATTTGATTTAAGAAATAACTTCTTTATAGACTCTTATGCAAAAATAGGTAAGTTAAATAACAAATACACCTTAAAAGGCTACGATAATCTAAATATTAATAAAGACTCTACATTTTACTCTCTTGGAGCATTTTTAGGACATGATTCTTACTTTGATAGATTTATGCTAACAAATAGACTTGGCTATGCTTATTCAAATGTTGATGGTTATGATTTAGATATAAATGGTGAAACTTTAAATATCAAAGATATCTCATCAAAAAGAATTAAATTTGATAGTATAGCTTACTATAATACAAATACAGATACAAACCTATATGCAAGAGCAAGACTTATATATGAGCTTGATGGCAAAAGCAGTACCTATGCACCTAACATAAATAAAACTATAGAAAGTACAAATAAAGGCTTTAGTGGTGGAGGTGAACTTGGTGTTATATATAGCATAAAACCTCTATCAAATATAAGCTTTGGTGTTGGAGCAATGGGTGGTAAGATAGATGAACTTAGTGCAAATCTTAGATTTGTGTATGGATGGTAGTATATCTTTATTAAAACTAAAGAACCTTTAAAAATGATTTAAAGGTTCTTATATTTTAAAAATTTAAAGTTGCGATACTAAAAAATTTTCAATCTTATTTAATAATCTCTTTTCCCATAAACCAAAGCTCAGTTACCAAAGCAATTCCAAAAGTTTCCATTATGATTGGTGAAATCTCAGCAGTTGGATTTATGGTGTTGTTTGCCAAAGTATCAATTATTACAGCAAATGGACCAACGGCGTTTGCAATATCGTTTGAGCCATGTGAAAATGCAAATCCAGCAGCAGTAAAAACTTGAAGCCAAGAAAACATTAAAAAGGTTGATTTTGACAAATCAGAGTTTTTGTAAATATAAACATCGCTATCCAAGTCAATAAGCTATTTAGGTTAGTCATACCGCTTCTAATTGCATCAGTTACAATTAAATTTGGTAAAATTTAATATGCTTTTAAAATTAAATAAATTTAAGTGAAGTTTTTAAGATTATGTAAGAATTTAGGGCAAATTACGCCCTAAATTTATAATTTTTATTTAAAAATTGAGTCTGCGCTCATATATAAAAAAGCTTCCATGCTAGCATTTGGATAAGCTTCTTTCATTAAGTTTATAAACTCATCTTTATCTTTGGCAATAGTTAAAACTTCTTTTGCTTTTTCAAGATATGAGATGGTGAACTCAACTCCATTTTGATCAATTGGCAATAAATGTGATGATAAAACTAGGCTATATTTTCTTAGTTTTTTCCATTTTTTAAGAAGTGATTTTACTTCATCTTTGCTGTTAATTAAAAGATGAGAGTTGTTTGCAGATAAATGTGTAAAATAAATTCCATAATCTTTAAAATCAATATCTATCTCAGGTGGAAAACTCTCTTTATTTGCTTTAACATCTACTTTAATTCCTTCAATTTCGTTTTCTCCATCTTTTAAAAGATTGGTTGAAGTAATTGCTGATTTTATCATATCCTCACCAGCACTTTGTTCGAATAAATCTATAAAAAATGAAATTTTTCCACTTTTTACAAACTCATCTAAAGCTTCAAAACCATAAATTTTTAAACCATTGTAGCTATTATCAGCTATTGGATGGGTTGCTAAAATCACAGCTTTTAAAGGCTTATTTAAAGTTTTTATATAGGAATTTAAAGCTTTTGTTGATTTATATGTTTCTTGTGGGTCGATCAAAATTAAAAAATCATTAAATTCCAAAATATTTGAAACACTTCCCAAAGCTCCTGTAAATGGGTGAATTTTTAAGGTTTTGTTTTCTGTCTCAGAAGCAAAACTAAAAGTCGCAAAAACTAAAAATACACTAATAAATGCTAGTAAAATTTTTTTCATTAAAAATCCTTTCTTTTAAAATATCTATCATTATATAGAGCTTTAAAAAATGTTTTATAAATATATTTAAAATTTTAAAATACAATCTTTAATATCAAAAATCCAACTGAGCTTATAAAAGCTGCTGCTGGTAGGGTTATAACCCAAGTTAATGCAATTGGTTTCATTAATGCCCAATTTGCCTGTGCATTTACCACACCAATTCCTAAAACTGCTCCAACTAAAATGTGAGTTGATGAGACAGGAAGTCCTAAAATTGATGCACTCATTACCACACTTGCTGCGGCTAGTTCAGCACAAAAACCAGATGCTGGGTGAATTGTCGTTAAACTTGTTCCAACTGTTTTTATAACCTCTTTTCCCATAAACCAAAGTCCAGTTACTAAAGCAATTCCAAAAGTTGCCATTATGATTGGCGGAACCTCAGCAGTTGGATTTATGGTGTTATTTGCCAAAGTATCAATTATCGCAGCAAATGGACCAACGGCGTTTGCAATATCGTTTGACCCATGCGAAAAAGCAAACCCAGCAGCAGTAAAAACCTGAAGCCAAGAAAACATTAAAAAAGTTGATTTTGACAAATCAGATCTTCTTAAAGTTTTTGCGAAGATAAACATCGCCATCCAAGTTGCCGCACTAATCATCGCTATTATTAAGTAATTTTGCAAATTTGAAAGACCTAGTTCTAAATTTTTAAGTCCTTTAAATATAAACATACTTGAAATTATCCCAACACCAAAAGCAGCAATTGCAGGAATTCCCATTTCAAGTGCTTGGTGAGATTTTAAAGACTCTTTTTGTGCATCAAGTTCGTGAATTTTTTTAAAATACTCAGTATCTAAATCATTTGGATCAAAATTTGGATCTTTCATCGTGAAAATATCCATGTTCATAGCTTCTGTAAATTTAACTTTTTCAGCCTCACTAAGTTCATCAAAAATTTTTTTATGTATTTTTTTTAGTGCTTTTTTCTTTTTTTTAATTTTTTCTATTTTAAGCTCGGCGATGGCGTTATAGTTTAAAATATATTTTTTAACGGATTTATAAAGCACAAAAGAACAAACTCCTCCAAGCACAGGAGATAAAAACCAAGATATTACAATTGAACCTATTTTTGACCATTTCACAAGTGATAAAACAGAAATTTCTTTTACATCAAGCATAAAGCCAAGTGTTAAACTAGCTCCAACTATCGCTCCAACAATTGCGTGAGTTGTAGAAACTGGCCAGCCTTTTTTTGTAGCTAAAAATATCCAAATAGAAGCTGAAAATAAAGCACTTATCATTATATAAACAAAATCCATTGGTGAGGCTGATAAACTATCTAAATCAACTATGCCACTTCTAATCGTATCAGTTACATTCGCCCCTGCTAAAACAGCCCCGCTTACTTCAAAAACAGCAGCTATTAAAAGAGCTTGTGTTAGAGTTAAAGTCCCTGCTCCAACGCTTGTTCCAAAAGAATTTGCAACATCATTTCCGCCGATATTAAAAGCCATAAAAAGACCAAATACCGAAGCACATAAAAAAATCATTGTATTTGTAGAGCCTACAAATTCATGTCCCCAAACTATAAAAAACCAGCACGATAAGGCAAAAATTCCACCAAAAAAAAGGTTAAGCCTTGAAAACTTCATATTTTTCCTTGCTTCTAAAAGTATGGAAGCTATTTTATCTAAATTTAGCTAAAATTTGACTCTTTTTAAATTTAAAAGTTTTGTTTTATAAATTTTTAACTATAATGCTTTAAAAAGGAAAAATTTTGAAACTAATTTCTTGGAATATAAACGGCATAAGGGCAGCTGTAAATAAAGACGCTTTTGCCTGGATAGAGGATATAAAGCCTGATTTTTTAGCTCTTCAAGAAGTAAAAGCAGATCAAGAACAAATCCCAGCTGAAATTTACAACTTACCATTCAAAGAGATAAATTTAAACCCTGCAAAAAGAAGTGGATATTCAGGTGTTATGAGTCTTTCAAATTTTGATACAGAGTGTTTTAAATCTCTTTTTAACAATGATGATGAGGGAAGAGTTTTAGAGCACCGATTTAAAAATGTAGTACTGTTTAACATTTACTTTCCAAATGGACAAAAAGATGATGAAAGACTTAACTATAAGATGAAATTTTATGATGATTTTTTAAACTATATTGTAAATTTAAAAAATGAGGGAAAAGATATAATAATTTGTGGTGATGTAAATACAGCCCACAAAGAAATCGATCTTAAAAACCCAAAAGCAAACTCTCAAAGGAGCGGATTTTTAGATATTGAAAGAGCTTGGATTGATAAGCTTATAAAAAGTGGCTTTATAGATACTTATAGATTTTTAAACCCCAAAGATATAAAATACTCTTGGCGGACTTATAGATTTAATGCGAGAGCAAATAACGCTGGGTGGAGAATTGATTACTTTTTTATAAGCGATAGCCTAAAAGATAAATTAAAAAATGCCTTTATAATGGATGAAATTTATGGAAGTGATCACTGTCCTGTTGGCATTGAAATAGAAATTTAATGCAAATTTTATAAATTTTATTTTTTTAAAATAAAATTTAAGATATAATCGTAATCTTTTAAAACAGAATTTAGGATTTTCATGCAAGATAAAAAACTTTGGAGCAATAAGCTCACTTATATTTTAACTGCTGCTGGCGCAACTATAGGATTTGGCTGTACTTGGAGATTTCCATATTTAGTTGGAGAAAATGGTGGCGGGGCTTATGTGCTGCTTTTTTGTTTAGCGATGATTCTTCTTGGAATTCCTATGATTTTAGTTGAAAATGTAATTGGCAGAAATGCTATGAAAAATAGCGTAGATGCATTTTCAAAAAGCAAATTTTGGAAAATTACAGGATATTTAGCACTATTAGGTGCTTTTGGAATACTTGCATATTATATGGTTTTAGGTGGCTGGGTAAGCGCATATATAGCAAATATATTATGTGGAAATTTTGACCTAGGAACTGCGATAACTTCGAAAGAATACACAGAAAATTTTTATATAAACCATATAGAAAAAAGCCCATTTATGATAGCGGTTTATACTTTTATATTTGTTTTAATAAACTGGTATATTTTAAAAAAAGGCATAATTGATGGAATTGAGAAATATGTAAAATTTTTAATGCCATTTTTATTTTTATGCTTTATAACTGTAATTGTAGGAAATATTTTTTTAAGTGGTTTTGAAGAGGGAATTAATTTTTATTTAAGTGTTGATTTTTCTAAAGTTGATGCAAAGTTATTAATCAATGTTTTAGGACAAGTTTTCTTTGCTCTTTCGCTTGGATTTGGTGTTATGATAACCCTATCAAGCTATCTTTCAAAAGATGAAAATTTGATACAAACAGCAACCATTACAGGAGTTTTAAATACTGTAATTGCAGTAATGGCTGGATTTATGATATTTCCTGCTATTTTTACAGCAGGGCTTTCACCAGATAGCGGTCCAAGTCTTGTTTTTGTAACATTGCCAGTTGCTTTTTCACATATTCCATTTGGAAATTTGCTTGCTATTGTATTTTTTTTAATACTTTTAGTAGCTGCACTTACAACCTCACTTACGATTTATCAAGTAATAATTCAAGTCTTAGAAGAAAAATTTAAATTTTCAACCAAAAAAGCTACCACTTTAACACTTTTTTTCATATTTATTTTTGGAAACATACCATCAATTTTAGCTTATGGACCACTTGAAGATATAAAAATTTTAGGGCGAAATATCTTTGATGCTTTTGATATGATAAGTGCAAATTTCTTTTTTGTAATAACTGCTTTTTTATGCTGTATTTATGTAGGCTGGGTTATGAAAGATGAAGCAGTTTATGAAATAAGCAATCAAGGAAAACTTAAAAACCCATTTATAAAAATATGGTTTTATTATGTTAAATTCATACTTCCACTTATAATTTTAATTGTATTTTTATATGGACTTACTGCAATTTAATTAAAAACGACAATCATTTTTTAATAAAACTTTAATATAAAAAACAGTATCATTCTTGCAAAATTATTTTTTAAATGATTTTTACTATCAATCAAAATGAGGATTTTATGAGAATAATTTTAACTATTTTTACACTTATTATCTCACTTTGCTTTGCAAGGGTTGATGATTATTTTAAAGAAACAGAAATCATCAAAGGACTAATAAATCAAAGTGTTGAAGTTTATGAAAATGGTGATAATCTAAAAGCGAAAAAACTTGTTGAAGATGCATATTTTCAACATTTTGAAAATATGGAAGGCACAATAGGTAGAAATATTGGTCGTAAAGCCATTTCAATGGAAAGAAAATTTACAAATTTAAGAAGATATTATAAAGATAGTGCTGATATAAATAAAATAAAAGCTTTGATTGATGGGCTTTATTTTGATCTTGATGAAGTTACTCCAATTATTCAAAATGGCTTTAGACTAAAAGCTGAAGCAAGTGATTTAAGCTATGATAAAGAAGCAGCTATAAAATCATCAATAGAAGCAAATGCTAAAAGAGAAGCCCAGGCAGATGATATATTTGCAATGCTTTTAGGAGAGAGCAATAATTCAAATAACGAACTAGATAAAGATGAAATAAAAAATGAAAACATTCAAATAGCCACACAAAATACAAGTGAAAAAACATCAAATTTAAATGAAGATAGTATAACCACGCCAGCTTCTAATGATGAAGTTGTAGCTAATCTGCAAGCAGCTTCGGCCCTAAATCCTAAACTACAATCTTTGCATGATGAATTTTCATTAAAGCTTGATGAGGCAGCTATTGCATTTAGAAATAAAAATTTACTTGAAACAAAAAGCCTTATAAACAAAGCATTATTTGATGATTACAGAAACACAAAGCTTGAAATTGCTATCTCAAATTTCACTAAACCAAAAACAGATCAACAAATTCAACAAGCTTTAAGAAACGTAATTAGATCTTTAGATGATGAAAATCTAACAGAACACGACATTAGAGAAAAATTTGAAAATATTAAAGATACTCTTTTTGATGCTATGCTTTTAATACCTGAAGAAAAAATAGCAGATATTAAAGTTAGTGGATTTAACGAGGATGAGCTTAAAAATAAAGATTATTCAAAAGTTGCAGATGATATAAAACTTGCAACTGACAATATCCTAAAAAATTATGATAAAATGCCAAAAGAGGCTTTAATTGATGAGCTTCAAAGTACTTATTTAGATATTTTTGAAGCATCTGGCATGGAAAATAAAATAGGAGCGGTTGATAGCACACTAAAATTAAATATAGAAAGTTTATTTACTCATGGTGTTGCGCTTATAAAAAGTGGAGCAGATAAAAAAGAACTAAAAGAAAATTTTGATAAATTAAATACATTATTAGTTGGCTCTCTTGATAAGGTCAGCAATACATCACCTTTATTCTTATTTTTAGCAGCATTTGGAATTTTATTAAGAGAAGGACTTGAAGCACTAATTATTGTAGTTGCAATTGTTTCATATCTAATTCAAAGCGGAAATAAAAATAGGCTTAATATAGCGTACTCTGCCTTATTTACAGGTGTCTTTTTAAGCTTTGTAACTGCGTTTTTAATATATTACTTTTTTAGAGCTTATGCTGGACAATTTAGAGAACTATTAGAAGGAATTACATTTTTAATAGCAGTTGTATTGCTAATTTATGTAGGGTTTTGGATGCTTCACAAGGCAAGAGATAAAAAATGGGCAAATGCCTTAAAAACAGGGGCAATGGATGCAATAAGCAAAAATTCAGCAAAAACATTATGGATAACAGTATTTTTGGCTGTATTTAGAGAAGGTGCTGAAACGGTATTATTTTATCAAGCACTTTTATTTGATGCTTCAACAAGTGCTGATTTTAGTGCTATTTTTGCAGGGCTTGGTGTTGCTATGATAGTTTTAATTGCACTATATTTCTTATTAAAAGCAGGAGCAGTAAGAATTCCTATAAAGCTATTTTTCAAAGTAACTTCATATGTTATATTTTATATGTGTTTTGTATTTACTGGAAAAGGTATAGCAGAACTAGTTGAGGGAAAGATTATAACCCCTACACTAATTACTCAAGAGTTTAAACCAATAACTTGGCTTGGTGTTTATCCTTATTACGAAACATTAATTCCACAATTTTTAGTTCTAATAATATTAATAATAGGTATTTTAATAACAAATAAACTTCAAAAAAAGGAGAAGACAAAATGAGAAAAAGTTTATTAAGTGTTGCACTAAGTAGTGCGGTTTTAACAAGTTTAGCATTTGGTGGTGAAGTTCCAATCGGCGATCCTATTGAGATGCACGGTATGGAGATAGCTGCTGTTTATTTACAACCAATTGAGATGGAACCACGTGGAATCGATCTTGCAGCAAGTCTAGCAGATATCCACCTTGAGGCTGATATTCACGCTCTTAAAGGCAATCCTAATGGCTTTCCTGAAGGTTTTTGGATGCCTTATTTAACAATTGCTTATCAATTAACAAATTTGGATAATGGTAAAGTTAAAAAAGGAACCCTTATGCCAATGGTTGCTGATGATGGCCCTCACTATGGTGCAAATATAAAAATGGATGGCGGAATTGGAAATTATGAGTTAGTTTATGCAATTCAAAACCCTGAAAAACAAGGTTTTGGTCGCCATGTTGATGAAGAAACTGGCGTTGGTAAATGGTTTGAACCTTTTACAGTTAAATATAACTTTAAATACACAGGTACACCTGATAAATAAACTAAGGGGGTAAAAACCCCTTAGAAAAGAGGTTTTATGAGTATATTTTTTGTTCACATATTAGATGCTTTTTTACCATTAGTTTTTTTTATAACACTTTTTTACTTAAAAGAAAAACTTATAAATTTAGTAAGCTTAGTTTTTAGTGCTTTTGTTTTTGGATATTTTGCATATTTTATTGCATTAAAATATGCATACGGATTAAGAAATTTGTATTTATTCACAAATTCAATGTTAGCTTTTTTATTTATAATAAGCCCTATTTTACTTTTTAGAATTCCTAAATTTATTAAATTTATAGTTTTATTTTTAATTACTTTTGGTTTTGGTGTTAAATATTTTTATATAAGCAACGGATATGCAGTATTTGATAATGCTTTACTTGATAGCCTTGGGATTAAAAACTTAGGATTTATTCTTCTTGGGATAGCATTTTTCTTTGTGTTTTATTTTTGTTTTAAATTTAGCAGAAAAAATATCAACAAAAAAGCTTTTTTAATACCAGTTGGAATTATTTTTATAATAATAAATTTATCATATTTTATATCTGAAGTTTTGCTCATATTAATGAGAAAAAATGTTATAGAAACCGATACCAATATTCTTTCTTTTGTTGCTAAATCACTTCATTATGAAAAATCATTTTGTTATTTTTACATAGCAGTTTTTATTTTATTTGGAATTTTAACTTTGTTTAAATTTATAAAAAATAGTAAAAAAACTGAGATTTTAGATATAAAATTTAGAAAAGAAAAAGCTTATAATAATTCTATAAAAACAAACTTTTTTTCCATAATTTTATCATCAATTATAGCTTTAACAACATTGCTTTATTATGATTTACACGCTTCAAGACCACTTATGATAGATGAGCCTACTGTAATTGAGCCTAATGAAAATGATGAATTTTCTTTTGACATAAATGAGCTAAAAGATAACAAACTCCACCGTTATGCTTATATAAGTGATGATGGAAAAACAATAAGATTTTTTTTGATAAATAAATATCCTGATAAGCTAGTGCCAACTGCAGTTTTTGATAGTTGCATGATATGTGGCGATAAAGGATATGTAAAAAGAGGTGATGAGCTAATATGTGTTGCTTGCAATGTTAGGATTTTCCTTCCATCAGTTGGAAAAATGGGAGGATGTAACCCAATACCTTTTAATTTTAAAATAGAAAACAATAAATTAATAATTCCATTTAGTGAAATTATGCTTGGAGCAAACTATTTTAGCGAAGTAAGACAAAAGCTAGTAACTGATCCAGTAAGCAAAAATAAAATTATAAACCTAAAAGCAAAATTTAACTATGTTTATGGGGATAAAACTTATTTTTTTGAAAGCGAAGAAAACAAAAAAGAATTTTTAAAAAATCCTGAAAAATATGTTAAAAAACTCACAAAAGCAAATTTTAGAGTAGAAGGATACAAGGAGGTTGAAAAATGATTTTAAAAATAATTTTATCATCTATTAGAGGTGATATGAAATTCCTTTCATTTTTAACTATATTTTTAACCACTTTGCTTATCTCTTCAATGCTAAATATCACTTTAAGTATTGGAAATGTTGTATCAAAAGAATTAAGAAGTTATGGATCAAACATATTAGTTTTACCAAAAGGCAATTCTTTAAGCATAGATGTTGGTGATAAAAAATTTCAACCTTTAAAAAATGAAAATTACATAAATGAAAGCAACCTCCATGCTATTAAAGAAATTTTTTGGAGAAACAATATAATCGGCTTTGCGCCATTTTTAACAGCTACAATTGATGGAAAAAACATAGTTGGAACCTATTTTGATAAAAATGTAAAAGTTACTGATGAAGAGGACTTTACAACTGGCATAAAAACAATTTATCCATTTTTTAAGATTGATGGTAGGCTTCCAAAAGATGATAGTTTAGATGAAGTTTTGGTTGGAAGTGATTTAGCTACAAAGGAAAACATTAAACTAAACGATGAAATAAATATAAAAAATTACAAATTAAAAGTAGTTGGAATTTTAGAATTTGGTGGAGAATTTTCCAATAAACTCATTACCTCTTTAAAATTTACTCAAGAACTTTTAAATTTGCAAGATAAAGTTGAAAAAGTTGAAGTATCAGCTCTTACAATACCTGAAAATGACCTTGCTCTAAAAGCTAGAAAAAACCTTGATAGCCTAGATCAAGTAGAGTATGATTTATGGTATTGCACAGCCTATGTAAGCTCAATTGCATACCAAATAAGCGAAGATTTAAAAGGTGCAGATGCAAAAGCACAAACTCAAATAAGCGATGCTGAAAGCAGCGTTGTGACAAAAATTCAAGCTCTAATGCTTGTGGTAAGTCTTATTTCACTAATTGTTTCAAGCATAGCAATTTCATCACTTATGACATCTGAAATTTATAGAAGAACTAAAGAAATAGGACTTTTAAAAGCTCTTGGTGCGAACAATTTTCAAATTTATTTAAATTTTGCACTTGGAAGCGTTTTTGTTGCTATAATCTCCTCATTAGTTGGCGTTGCTTTTGGATATTTGGTTTCAGAGATTATTTCATATTTTATTTTTTCACATTTTATAAGCATATCTTTTATAGTAATACCAATAACTTTGTTTTTTGCTGTTTTAATAGCACTTATTGGCTCACTTTTGCCTATGAGAAATGTTATAAATCTACTTCCAGCGGAGGTTTTGTATGAAAGAAAATAATAAATTTTTTCTAAGTTCTATTTTTAAAAGTTTAAAAGTTGGAAGCAAAAGAGTTTTTGTTATTTTTATAGCTATTTTTATCGGAACTTCTGTAAGTTCTGGGTTTTTAGGTATTTATTTTGATATTGATACAAAAATGAGTAAAGAATTAAAAGCTTATGGAGCAAATTTTATCATAACTCCACAAAATGGAAATTATATAAAATTTGATGATTATGAAAAAACTATTGATAAAATAGACAAAAATGTACTTTTAGGAATAACACCATATTTATATGGATATTATAGTTTTGGCATTGGCAATGGAATCGTCGCGGGAGTTGATTTTCAAGGACTTAAAAAGACAAAGCCATTTTTAGAAGTAAGATCTGGAAGTATGAATTTAAGTGATTTTTCGCAAGACTCAGCTTTTTTAGGTATAAATTTAGCAAAAAGTTTGGAAGCTAAAATTAACCAAACCATCACTATAACAAATCCTAAAAACTTAGTTTCTAAAAATGTTATCGTAAAAGGGATATTTTACGGTGGCGATGAAAGTGATGAGCTTATGTTTGTAGATATTTCAGTAGCTCAAGCTCTTGATGAGGAGAAGGTCATAAACTATGCAAACGCAGTTATAAATTTAAATTTTGATAAAATTTCAAATTTGAGTAAAAAATTAAGCAATGATTTGATAAATGCAAAACCAATAGCTCAGATTTCACTCTCAGAAGGGTCAATGCTTGATAAGATAAAAGGACTTATGGCATTGATTGGATTAGTTATTTTAATAATCAGCTCAACTAGTGTAAATACAACACTTAGTTCAATTATTTTCTCAAGAAAAAAAGAAATTGCTCTAAATTTGGCTCTTGGTGCAACAAAAAAAGATATTGTAAAACTTTTTGGAACCGAGATAGCAATAATTACTATTTTTAGTGCAGTTTTGGGTGCATTTAGTGGTTATGTTTTAGCTCAAATTTTAGGAATGATGATATTTAAAGCAAGCATTGATTTTAGAATTTTATCAGTTATAATTGCAGTTTTAATTTCACTAATTTGTTCATTTATAGCAGCATTTTATCCAATAAAAAAAGCTATTAAAATCAATCTTGCAGATACACTTAGAGGAGAATAAATGGAAAATGTAATAAGTTTAAAAAATATATTTAAAAGCTTTAAAGATGTTCATGCATTAGAGGATATAAGCTTTGAAGTGCCTAAAAATCAATGGCTAAGCATAATGGGACCAAGCGGAAGCGGTAAAACAACTTTAATAAATATTTTATCACTAATGGATAATCCAACAAGCGGTATTTACGAGCTTTTAGGAAAAGATGTTGCAAATTTATCTCAAAATGAGCATTTAAAAATAAGACGTGAAACAATAGGACTTATTTTTCAACAATTTCATTTAATACCTTATTTAAACGTTTTAGAAAATGTTATGCTTGCTCAATATTATCATTCAAGTGTTGAAGCTGAGGATGCAAAGGCTACGCTTGATTTGGTTGGATTAAGCCATAGATTTACTCATTTGCCAAGTCAATTAAGTGGTGGTGAGCAACAAAGAGTTTGTATTGCAAGGGCTTTAATAAACAATCCTGAAATTTTAATAGCAGATGAGCCAACTGGAAACTTGGATGAGAAAAATGAAGGTGTAGTGCTTGAGCTTTTTCAAAAAATAAAAAAAGATGGAAAAACCATTATCTTAATAACACATAACCCAAATTTAGGAAAACAAGGCGATAGAGTGATAACCTTATCGCACGGAAAACTTATAAATGATGAAAAAATTAATTAGTATTTTTTTAAATTTATTTTTTTTTAGCTTGATTTTTTCAGGTTGTCAAAAAGATTTAAGCGCAGACATTGGAAGCATGGCACCTGAAATTTCAGCTACAACCCTAAATGGCAAAAAAGTAAAAATTCATCAACAAAATAATGTTAATAAAATAATTGTATTTTGGCAATATGGCTGTTTGAGCTGCACACAAATACTTCCAAATTTAGATGAGTTTTTAAAACAAAATCCAGATGTTTTTAAAGCTTATGCAATAAATTCAGTAAATGATGAAAAGATTATAAAAAACTATATTGATGAAGTGAGTTTTTCTTCTATTGTGGTTTTAAAAGATGATCTTAAAATAAGTTTTGATAGATACGGTGTAAAAACACTTCCAAGTATTTTTATAATAGATAAAAATGGCACTATAAAAGATAAAGTTTATGGAGATATTGGTTGGAAAAATTTAAAAGCAAAATTATCTTATTTTTTATAATCTTGTTTATTTGTGGCTGTAATGATGGAATTTTAGCACTAAATTCAAAAGAACCATTTTATTTCAAATTTAAAAACAGCGAACTCACTCTTACAAATCATGATAGCTTCGGTCTTATTTTTATAACAAAAGAGTGTGGTGCTTGCAAAGAGCAACTTAAATATTTAAAAAACAGTAAATTTAACTTCATAGTTGTGCTTGGAGATGCAAAAGATATGGATGATGCTTTAAATTTTGCAAAAGATAAAGATATCGATTTTCCACTTATTTTTGATAAAGATAGCGTTTTGTTTTTATCAAATGCAGTTGGTGGGATAAGCGGCGTTCCTGCAACTTTTATATACAACAAAGACAATAAAAAAAGGTTTTTAGGTCTTACTCCAAAAAGTGTTATAGAAAAAGAGTTTTAATAAACTTGAAAAATATTTTGATATAATCTAGCTTTTAAGGAAAAAAATGAAAAAAAAGCTAGTTATTTTTACTATTTTATTTACAGTTGTAGCTTTGTTTTTATTAACTTTTAATAAAAAAGAAAAAGATATAAAGACTGAATCTAACCTAGACTGCTATTTAAATATAGAAAATTGTGAAATTTCATATAAAGATAAGCAAGTTTTATTTTCATTTTCCAATAAACCAGTTCGTGCAATGATTCCAAATACTTTAAAAATTTCAAATTTAGAAGGAAATTTTACAAATTTAAACGCCAAAATAAAAGGCGTAAATATGAATATGGGAACCATAAAAGCAAATTTTATAAAAAAAGATGAAATTTATGAAGGTGAGTTAATTTTTAGTTCATGCTATAAAGATATGCTTTATGAAATCTCATTTTTTGATGATAAAATACCTTTAAATTTAAAGGTTTTTGTAGTTATAACTCTTTAATAGATAAATAAAATGGATAAAAAAATTTCAAAATTTATAAGTTTTACAATCCTAACACTATCTCTTACTACAGTTATGGCTGGTGCTGCGATAGCTCCGGCACTTGGGATGATAAGTGAGCATTTTAATCAAACTAGTAAAATTTTAGTATCACAAATAGTTTCAATTCATAGTATTTTTATTATTTTTAGTGCATTTTTATTTGGCTTTTTAACAAAATATTTAAATGCTAAAAATATCGCTATTTTGGGACTTTGTCTTTATATAATAGGTGGAGTTGGAGCATCATTTTTTGATAATATTTGGATAATTTTATTTTTAAGAGCAATTTTAGGAATTGGGGTTGGTTTCATTCAACCACTTACAAACGGACTTATTGGTTTTTTATATGATGATAAAGACAAAGTAAAACTCCTAGGTTTATCATCAGCGATGTCAAGCCTTATGGGCTTAGTAGCAGCACCACTTTCAGCTTATCTTGCTGCAATTTCTTGGAATTATAGCTTTTATATCTATTTTTTAGGTGTTTTTGTTATGGTTTTTGCAGTTTTGTTTTTGCCAACCATTATGCTTAGACAAAATAAAAGTAAAACTACAAATTTAGAGGTCTTAAAACAAATCTATCCATTTTGTGTAGCTGTTTTTTTAGCTATGCTTACTTTTTATTCTTTTCCTACAAATTTTTCAATAAACATACTTGAAAAAGGTTTTGTAGAGCCAAAATATATTGGACTTCTTATGGGTCTTCAACATTTTTTTGTTATTTTAGTAGGAGTATTTTTTGCTAAAATATTAAAAACATTTAAGCATTATTGTAAGTTTATTTTTGGTGCACTTTTTGGAGCTGGATTTTTAATGCAATTTCTAGCATCAAATTTAAATTTTGTCTTTTTGGGGCTTTTTCTTGTTGGTCTTGGACATGGTTTTTTGATGCCATTTATAATGTCAAGAGTAAGCATTTATGTAAAAAAAGAAAATATGGCAATTGCAATGAGCTTAATGAGTATATTTTTATATTTGGGACAATTTGTAAATCCTTATTTGATTAAATTTATACTTATTTTATTTTCATCCAACTCTTCAAATTTAGCATTTTTAATGAGTTTTATTTTCAGTATAATTTTATTTTTATGGTTTTTTTATATAGATCGATTTTATTTTAAAAAATAACCTTTTTTAGGCACAAAACTAAAAATTTGGTGTATAATCTCAAGATTATTTCATTAAAAGGAAAAGTTTTGGAATTTAAAGTAAATGGTGTTGATTTTCATAAATTTACTATCGACACAAAACCTATTATGGAAAAGTATCTTCTTACTCTAGGTGAGGATTTAGAAGTTGATATAAGCGATTATACCTTTGCTGCAAATTACATTTGGTTGTCAAATGTAAGTGGATTTTACGCAATTATCGAAGATAGTTTTTGTCTTTTTGTAATGACTGGAACTGAGCTTAGTATGCTTTTACCACCAATTGGAAAACTTAAAAAGCTTAAAAGTGCTATTTTAAAATGTTTTGAAATTATGAATCAAAACAACTCTTCTAAGTTTTTTTCTCATATTGACTATGTTGCTGAATGCGTGCTTGATAAATTTGCAAAATCCCTAGATAAAACAGCTGATATTTTTGATGTTTTTGAAGATTTTATTTTTGAAAAAAAACTTGCAGATTATATCTATAAAAGCGATGATTTGATAGAGCTAAAAGGAAACGCCTACCATACAAAACGAACTGAAATTAACAAATTTAAAAAAACATATCCAAATTTTGAAGTTTTTCCATTAAGCGTTGAAAAACATACAAACGATATTTTAAATCTTACAAATTTATGGGCACAAGAGCGTATAAAATATATGCCAAGCGTTTCAAATGGCGAGTTTATGGAAGGAATTTATCAAGAGCAAGCAGCAATAAAAAGAATGCTAAATCACTATAAAGAGCTTGAATTAATAGGTATAGTTTTGTATATTGATGGCGTTTTAAAAGGCTTTACAGTTGGTGAAAAAATAAATGAAGGTGTTGCAAGCGTGATAATAGAAAAAACAGATTTTGAAGTTTTAGGTTGCGCGCAATTTATATTTAGAGAGTTTTCTAAGGTTTTAAAAGAGCATTTTGAATGCGATCTTATAAATGTTGGGGATGATATGGGCTTTGAAAATCTTAAAAAAGTAAAGATGAGTTATCGCCCTCACAAACTCGAAATAAAATACTCAATTTATCAAAAATAAAATGATAAGAAAAGCAACTAATAGCGATATAAAAGCACTTTTAGAGATAGAAAATGAAAGCTTTAATGAGTTTAAGCTAAGCAAATCTTCATTTTATTATCATATAAAAAGAAATTTTTTATATGTTTATGAGCTAGAAAGCGATAAATCTATTTTAAAAAAAAGGGAAATTCTAGGATATTGTTTAGTATTTTCATATCTTAAAATTCCTAGAATTTACTCAATCGCAGTTAGTAAAAAAGCTAGAAATTTGGGTGTTGGTTCAGCTATGCTTGAGTTTTTAACTCTAAAGTTTAAAACTCTAAGACTTGAAGTAAGAAGTGATAATAAAGCTATACATTTATATGAAAAATTTGGCTTTAAAAAGGTAAAAATTTTACCAAATTACTATGAAGATTGTGATGGGATTTTAATGATTAGATAAAATCCCAAATATTTTAATTCAAAAATTTCAAATAATTTAAAATTTGATTAGAAATTTTAGTATTTAAAATTTCCATCATTGTGTTAGTACTATTTGTGTTTTTATCGCTTTGAAAGTATAAATTTGTCTCATAAATCTCACCATCAATATTTATTTGAAGTGAAATTTCTGCATCATAAACATAGCTATTAGTAACTGATGAGTAATAGTCATCTAAGGCATCCAATCTATTGTATCCAAAATATCTAAAATTTATACCACTTACAACAAATGGATCAATATCTTTTATATAATTTCGTCTGAAAAAGTTTAAATTTCCTCTGATTTTGGTGGAAGCCTCACTTTTATCGCTGACTATCTCATAGCCATTTTTAGCTAAATTTAGTGAAACGGCCTGTGTTAGATTGCTATCTACACTACTTGTATTTGTAAAATTAACATAAGCCGAGTTGTTATTAGGAGCATTTTTTATAAAAATTGGTTTTGAACTTTTTACAACACTTCTATCGGTATAGGTTTTACCAGCACAACCAAAAAATAAAATAATGCTAAAAAATAAAATTATATATTTTTTCATAAGTTTAAATACCTTAAAATTTGATTTGAGACTTTTTCTTCAAGCTCATTTAAAGCAATTTCAAAAGAACTACCCTCTTTGCTTTGATAATTAAAAAGTGTTTGATAAGTTTTTATATCTTTTAAGCTTTTTACTTTTGCAAAAAAAGAAACTTGAGCCTCATAAGCAGCACTATCAAAAATATTAGCACTTGTTCCAAAACCAATACCAAAATTTGAAAAACCACTACCTAAACCAACACCAACTCTTGGAGATGAGCCACTTGATACATTTATTTTTTTAAAGTAGTCTAAATTAATCTTTATAATAGTATCTGCAAGATTTTCATTATCTATTACGCTATAACCATTTTGCGATAAACTTAAAGCTAGTTTTTTATCTAAATTACTACTAGTTTGGCTTGTGTTTGTAAATTTAATACAAACTTTTTGGCTTTTTGGCTTTTCATCTATAAAAACAGGCTCACTCTGACTCAAAATACCAGCATTTTGAGCTTTATTAGCAGCACAACCAATAAATAAAAATGACATTAAAAACAATATAATATATTTTTTCATCTTTTTATCCTTTTGTTATTTTAGATGAATTTTAGCATAAGTTATGAAATTTAAAGATATATTATTAGATAAATTAAAGTTTTGGAAACTTTCGTCTCCAAAACTTTTTAATTAGTATTTTGTAGCTGCGTTTCTTAAAGTAATTCTAGTTCTATAAATATTAGAAACCTCAGTCGCATCACCAACCAACAAAGCATTTGTTGAACAGATAGCCGCACACATAGGTATCTTACCCTCGGCTATGCGGTTTTGTCCATAAAGCTCTCTTTCTTCGTGTGAGTTAGTCTCTTCAGGTCCACCTGCACACATTGTACATTTATCCATTTCACCTTTTATGCCAAAAGCTCCATCTCTTGGGAATTGTGGCGCACCAAATGGACATGCATAAAGACAATATCCGCAACCTATACAGGTCTTTTTATCGTGTAAAACAACGCCATCTTCTCTAACATAAAAACATTGAACTGGACAAACTTGCGCACAAGGTGCATCCGTGCAATGCTGACAAGCTATAGTTGTAGCTATTTCTTTTCCAGGAACGCCCTCGTTTAAAAGCACAACTTTTCGTCTATTTATACCAATTGGCACTTCATGAGCTGAAGAGCAAGCTACTTGACAACCATAGCAACCTATACATCTATCATTATCCACATAAAATTTTAATCTTGCCATAACGCTCTCCTTATGCCTTTTCCAATCTACACAAACCTGCATTAAACTCTGAAATTTGAGTAACAGGGTCAAAACCGTAGTTTGTTATTGTATTTGAACTCTCACCTATTGTATAAGGTTTAGTTCCCTCAGGATATCTGTGACTTAAATCAACTCCTTGCATAATTCCAGCAAAGTGATATGGTAAGCAGATATTATTTGGTGTTACTGAATAAGAATAGTAACATTTAACTTTTATCTTAGTTCCTTGCGGAGCGTGTATCCACATCATATCTCTATCTTTTATGCCGTATTTTGCAGCTAGACTTGGATGAACATGAGCAAACATTTCAGGTGTTATGGATGCAAGGTATTTAGAAGTTCTTTCTATCATTCCAGCTCCACTTAAATTTACAAACCTAAGTGAACTCATAACAGTTGGAAACTCTTTACTCCAATCTTTTTCTTGTTGCTCGCTTATAAACTTACTTGCAACACGGAAATTTTTGGCTTGATCTTCAAAAGTTGGGTATTTTTGAACTAAATCCCATCTTGGCGAGTGGATCGGCTCTCTATGTTTTGGAATCGGATCTAAAAACTCCCAAACAACAGCTCTTGCTCTTGCATTTCCACATGGACAAACTCCAGCTTCTCTACATTTTTGAGCAATAATTCCACTATAATCATCACTCCAGCTAGGCCCCATCTTTCTTTTTTCATCTTCTGTTAGCGTAATACCTAAAACTTTTTCAATGTTTTCTTTTGTAATTTGTGGATATCCGCCTTTTACTTTTGAACCAGGTAAAGTTATGCTCTCATCAGCTAGTTGATTTACCCCATTGTGCTCTAGTCCAAATCTATTTCTAAAGCCCATACCGCCCTCTGCATAAGGTTTAGAAACATCATAAAGTATCGGAGTTCCTGGATGCTTTTCATCCCAACATGGCCATGGAAGTCCGTAGTATTCACCCTCAACTGGACCTCTTCCCATTTGTGTATCGGGATCAAAGTTGTGCCAATTTTCTTGGTGTTTTCTAAGTCTTGCGGCAGTTCTTCCATTATTTCCTATGCTTTGAGTATTTCTTGCTATCTCATCAGTTGCATCATCAGGCCATTTGAAGTCATCTTTAACTTGTTTTATTTCACCATCAACAATACCCATCTTCATTCCACGCACATACTCATCATAAAAACCAAATTTTTTAGCAAATAAAAACATAACTTCTTGATCTTCTTTGCTTTCATAAATAGGTTTTATAATCTGAGTTCTCCACTGAGCGGCTCTATTTGTAGCTGTTACATAGCCCTCGCTTTCAAACTGAGTTGCAACAGGCAAGACATAAATTCCATCAGGTCTATCGCTAAGGATTGCAACCTCATTTAAAAATGGCTCTGCGACAACTAACATATCTAGCTTATCAAGTGCTTGTTGGATTTTGGTAGTGTGTGCCATAGAGGTAATGCCCGTTCCTTGCACCCAAAGAACTCTTAAATTTCCACTTGAGTATGTTTTTTCCTCTTTTAAGACACCTTGCCACCATTTTGCAAGTGAATATCCCTTTTCATTTCGCCAATTTCTATCTTCAGGATTTGCAGAATCGTGGTAAAAATACTCTTTAAAATTTGTTCCTTTAACTGGCTCACCCAACTTCTCTCGTGGCTCTTTGGTTGAGACAGCAAATCTTTTTACAAACTCATCAAAATCAACTCCCCAGCCTTTACAGTGATGTTTCCATGCACCATCGCCTAAGCCATAATATCCTGATGTGCTATCAGCCAAACAGTTCATATCAGTAGCGCCTTGAACGTTATCGTGACCTCTAAGGATGTTTGTTCCGCCACCTTCTTTTCCCATATTTCCCAATACTAGTTGAAGTATTGATAAAATTCTTGTATTTGAGTGACCAACTGAATGTTGAGTGATACCAAGCGCCCAAAACAAAGTTGCAGGTTTTGTAGCAGCAAACATTCTTGTAAATTGGATTAACTCTTCAGTTTTACAGCCTGTTACATTTGCGACCTCTTCAGGAGTCCAATGTTTTGCTTCTTCTTTTATCTCTTCAACGCCATAAGTTCTAGTTCTAATGACCTCTTTATCTTCCCAACCATTTTTAAAGATAAGATGAAGCATTCCATAAATAAATGCTATATCGGTTCCAGGTCTTATTCTAATAAACATATCAGCTTTTGCAGCTGTTCTTGTATAAACAGGATCTACCACAACTAAAGTTGCGTTATTTCTATCTTTGGCTTGAATAATGTGTTTCATCGCACCAACTGGGTTTGCAACTGCTGGATTTGCTCCAATTACTAACATCATTTTAGCATTTTTAGCAACATCTCCAACATGATTTGTCATAGCGCCATAACCCCAAGTATTCGCCACACCGGCGACTGTTGCACTATGTCAAATTCTAGCAACGTGATCTATGTTGTTTGTTCCCCAAAATGCTGCAAATTTTCTAAAATAAAATGCCTGTTCGTTTGAAAACTTAGCCGAACCTAAAAACTCAACTGAGTCAGGTCCATCTTCCTCACGAATCTTCATCATTTTATCGCCGATTTCATTTACAGCGGTTTCCCAGCTAATCCTCTCCCACTTGCCATTTACTTTTTTAAGTGGATATTTTAGTCTCATTTTAGACTTTGTTAAATCAATTTGATCAATTCCTTTTGAGCAATGACTTCCTTGACTTATTGGATGATCAATCGCCATATCTTGTCTTATCCAAGTATTTGATGCCTCATCCACCTCAGCAACAACTCCACATCCAGCTGAACAAATAGAACAAATTGTCTTTTTCATAACAGAGTTTGGAAATGGATTTTTAATCTCTTCAGAAGTTGCTTTTCTTAGTGTTTCATTTTTCCCAAAAGCACTCGTTGTTCCCATGGTTCCTGCACCAAGAGCTGCGAGCTTTAAAAAACTTCTTCTTCCTATATTTGTCTGACTCATGTTTTATCCTTTAATGAGCAATTCTATAGTATTGTTCCCATAAGTTATTTTTCTTATAAAGAACCTCTTTTTTGACAGCTTTACCACAAACCACGCCACTACTTGCATTTGTGGCACAATCATCTGATAAAGTCGTCGCACAATTTTTTAATCCCTCATTTGCAATCGCTGCTGTAGCGCCTGCAACTGCACCGATTTTTAGAGATTTTCTTAAAAAATCCCTACGATTTTCAGTCATAATCATCCTCCTTGCATGAAATTTTGATTTAACCAAATAAAGATATATGCTAAATTTGCATAATTTTAGGCAAAATACCTTATAACTACACTATATAGCACTATCAACTATATGATATTTTAGCAGATTTATAATTAAAAATATATTTCAATTATGCATTAAATAAATTTATTAAGTTTAATTTTATTATTCATCCCAGTCAAATTTTTCTTTTGTAGTTTTTAAATTTGATAAATATGGCTGTTTTTCTATCATTTCTTTTGCTACACTTGGTTTTATTTTTGGCTTTTCAACAGCTAAAATAGATCTTTCAAGCTCAAAAAAACTCTGCATTAAATTCGCCAAATGTAAGTAAAAATCAGCCTCTTTACTACCTTTTATAAAATCTATAAACTCATCTATAAACTCATTTATCACATTTACAAAAAGCTCTGTACTTAAAAATGCGTTTGAATTTATTTCATCTTTTAAAAGTGATGACATTAGATAAAAAATAAATCCGATAAAATCCTCACTATCTTTGCAAAGCTCACTATTTTTTCTAAATTTACTCTTTCGCAAAGTATCTAAAACTAGCTTTTTAGCAAGCCCCTCGTCTCGCCCTTCTTTGTAAAATGACGCAGTTAGTGGGATATTTGAGTAAGAATAATCATATAAAAGCCTATTTTGTTCAGCTCTAAACTCATCAAAACTAAACTTGCTAAGAGCTTTAAAATCATCTAAATTTTCATTAGCAATTGGGGAATTTTTTAAATAATCAAGCTGTTTTTTCCAAAGGTTAAATTTTTCATCTTTTTCACTGAAAAAAAATGGTATTGCAAAAAATTCATAATAATAGCTTCTGCCTAAAGTCATATTTTTATCTTTCATTTTGACTCCTTTAAAATTTTATCTTGCATTTCTTTAGCTTCTTTAATCTGCTTTTGAATCATTATCTTTGCCTTACAATCAGCACAGCAATAAAGTGTTTTTATTCTATCTGTATCATTACCAAAAAGTGGTATCATCGTATTTGCTATTTTTAAAACAGCTTTTGTAGTAGCAAACTCTTTTCCGCACTCGATGCATTTAAAAAGCTCATCTTTTGCCAAAGTTTGATAACTAAAATACTCTTTTTTAAGCTCTATTTCACCACGCTCTAAAAAGATCGTCTCTTTTTCCGCGCAACTTTGCACGCAATATCCACAAGTTGTGCAAAGTGAGGCGTTAAATTTGATAGAGTTATCACTCTCATCGGCAATTAGCGCTGCAACATTACAGGCCCCAACACAGCTCAAACAAAGCGTACAGGTATTCTCATCAATGCTTACTTTTCCATATCTTACCCACTCGCCACTTTTTGCAACGCCAAGGTCATCATCGCCTACAATATGTAAAACTCTTTTTGAGAAAATCTCTCTTTTTGATAGAGTTCGCTCATTCATGTGAAATTTAAGCCCATCTATAAATTTAAGCTCTTTTAGCTCTTTTCTAAGCTCAATTTCATCTTTTGCAACCAAAATCCCAACTTCGTTAAATTTTGCTTTTATTATTTGATTTACTAAATCTATAGACTCTTTAACTCCTGGTGCGATAACATCGCTAAAAAAGATCAAATTTGCTCCACTTTCTTGTAAAAGCGTCATAAAATGTGTCTGGCTTAAAAACTTCTCTCCCTCTATAGCAAAGGGCAAAACTCCCTCATCAAGGGCAACATCACAGGTTTCTAGATCCATAATCCTTGGTGTTATAACTATTTTTTTATCTTTAAATTTCAAAGCCACATCATAAAACGCCTCGCTTGGCATCTTTGCATAATCAATCGCCCCACTTGGACAAACACTCACGCATCCGCCACATCCAATGCAATCAATATGTGAAAAAACTAGCTCTTTTTTTTCATCATCTTTTAAAATCGCAACCGTTGGGCAGATATCAACACATTTTGCACAATGTTCACTTCTTCTTTTATGATATTGACAAATTTTATCATCATAAGTTATGGCGCTTTTATAGTGATAAATTGGCGTTTTTTCATCTAAATATTTTAAAATTTCTTCATCTGTTAAAATGCCAATATCCAAAGTCCCACTTTGTCTTAGCATATACTCTTTTATCCCATCAACCAAAACAAAGTCGCTTTTTACCTCAAATTCGTCATTTGCGCTCAAAACTGTTGTGTATAAATCGCCAATTTCTCCATATAAAAACTTAACTTCAGCGTGAGTTAAATTTATAACCTTATAGCCATTTTGCTTTAAAATTTCACTCAAATTTGTGCGCTCTTTATCGCTTATCAAAATAACATTTTTGCCAACATTTTTTTCATAATCCATATCTTTTGCCAAGTCAAAAACACTGGCTCTTGCTTCGTATAAAATGTTTAAATTTTTAGCTTTTTGTAAAACGTTATCTTTACTATTTTTTAGATAAAAATCAATCTCAGGTGCGTAAATTTCAGCCTTTAAATTTGGCGAGTTACTAACTAGATAGTGCTCATCATTTGGCGCTTTTAGCTCCTCTATCTCATCAGGAATTACAACTTCTAGCCCGCTATTTAAATATGCAAATTCTTTCATCTATCTTCCTTAATTGCAAATTATACTATTTTATAATGATTGTTTTAATTTGAATTAAACCACTACTTAGTAACTACTAATAATTTAAATCTCTATCCACACAACACTTTCATAAATTTCCCTATCTTGCAGCGTTCCATCTACATCAAAACTGTAGCTTTTACCTAAATGGTTAAATTTATACCCAGTTATCTCGCCAAACAAAGGCAGTTTTTTTATCTTTTTATGGTGATTTTTTACAACTTTTAAGATAAATTGAAGCTGTTTATCTAAGCTTTTAAAAACCAACTCTTTTTTATCAAAATAAAGATATCGAACGCCTTGAATCATCGCTAGCATAAAAATAGGCTCGGTATTTCTTTTGAAATTTGTATCTATATAAATATAACTATTTCTATATCTGCTTAACTCATCGTTTAGCTTTTTTGCCTGATTTAGCTCATCTAAAATATCTAAGCCATAAATTTTGGCTAGTTTTAGAACCAAATTTTCAGAAGTGTAAAAATAGTCATAATACCCATTTTGCAAAAACTCATCTAGGCTTTTTGCTTGTGTGATTTTTAAAAGAGCTTGATTGAGTTTATCTAAATTATAATAACCTAATTTTTTAGCTAAATTTAAGCGCTCATCTAAATTTGTAAGATTTGTTTGAAGTGTTTGAAATATCATTTATTATCCTTTTTAAAATTTTCGCCGATACATTTTTTGCGATTAGTAATTATAGCTAATTTTTTTATCTTTTTTAAAATAAAAATAAAATGATATAATCATACTTATGAAAAAAATAGTCTTAATTTTATTTATTTTTTCTTTATCTTTTTCAAAAGAGCAAGGAGTATTATCCTCTTTTTGCCTAAGTGGAGCAAATGCCCAAATGGGCGAAAGCATTAGAAATTGCGCAAAGATGTATTTTGATGATTATAATTCAAAAAACAAAAATAAAATTAAATTTAGTGTTTTTGATGATGGGTTTAACTCAGATATTTTTAGAGAAAATATTTTATCAAATTTAGGTAAAAATACCTTTGTTTTTATGCCTTTTGACACGGCAAATTTAAGAAGTATTGCTCCTAAAATTATAAATAAAAATATAATTGTTTTTTCACCTGTTTATGCACCAAATTTTTTAAATTTTAGCGTATTTAAGGGCGTTATAAAAACATTTCCTTCGTTTGATTATGAGATAGAAAATGCGATGAAATTTTTTATAGATACAAAAAATCTAAGTAAAATTTCTATAATCTATCAAAGCGGAGAGCATGGGGAAGAGGCTTATAATAGCCTTGCAAAAGCCCTAATAAATAGAAATTTAAGCATATTTTCAAGCTCAAGCTATAAAAGAAACTCAAATATAATTGAACCGATTTTAGAAAATATTGATTTAAATAGTGAGCTTGTAGTTTTTGCACTTTTAGATAGGATTTCATTAGAAATTGCAAAAAAATTAAGTAAAAAAAATGAAAATATAAAATTTTTATTTCTAAGTTCTGTTAATCCAATTTATTTTAAAGAGCTCAAAAATGCTTATGTTTCTTCATTTTCTCCAGTCTTAAAAGAAGATGATGAGCTTTTAAAACTATATAAAAACTTACTTGTTAAAAATAATTTAGATGAAAAAAATTGCTCTTATAATGCGTTTTTAAATGCATTTTTAGTCTCAAAAATATTTGAAAGCCTAAATTTCAAAGATAGCCCTAAAAATTTAGTAATAAATAGAGCAAATCTAATTATAAATAGATATAAATTTTATGAAAAGCAAAGAATAATTAAATTTAATGGTGGCAAAATAGAAATTTTATATGAGAATTAAATAATGAATTTTTTAGTAGAACTTATAAAAAAATTAGATTTTAGAAGAAATATAAATTTGCTTGTTATTACAATATTTGTTGCAATTTTTTCTATGCTTTTAGTATTTATATTATTTATATCAAATTTGAAAAATGTAATCAATGATATATACCATTACAATATTTCACCAATCACAAGACTTGAAAATATAAGAGATATCTATAGTTCAAATATTGATTTTCTTATAACTAAATTTGATACAACTTACAATAAAACATATATCGAACTTACCAAGGAAAGCATAAACCAAATAATTTTTGAATGGAACGAATATAAAAAAATACCAGAATTTAATGAAAACACACTAACTTTCAAAGAAAAACTAAAAAGAATTTTTTTTAAAACAAGTGAAAATTTTCCATATAACTACTATAAAGCCGACCTTGAGAATAAAATCACAAAAACCTTAAAAGAGGTTGAAAAAACTATTTTAATAGCTTGTGAAGTCGATATACCAGTAGCTGAAATGATGCATCTAAAAAAAGAGTTAATTAGCATAAACACAAACGCGCATTTACTTTTAATCCATCACCTAAAAGAGATAAACAATAAAAAAACAAGAACTGATTACCGCTATATCCAAAGTCTTAAATTTCTGTCTTTTTCACTAATTATTACAATAATTTTCTTTTTTATGTTAGTTTTTGCACTCACAATAAATTCTAAAAAAATAAATGAAAAACTTGAAAGAAGCGTTAAAAGAAAAACAAAAGCCCTAAAAGAGCTAAATGAAAATTTGGAAAAAAGACTTGAAAAAGAGCTAATAATTTCTAGAAAAAAAGATCAAACCATTTTTTTACAATCCAAAAATGCAAGCTTAGGTGAAATGCTTGAAAATGTATCTCATCAATGGCGCCAACCTTTAGGAGCAATTTCTATGATAATACAAAGCTTTGAAACTAAACTTGAAAAAAATAAACTAACTCCTGAGTTTGTAAAAAGCCAAGTAAATGAGGCTATGATTTTGGCAAATGGAATGTCACAAACTTTAGAAGATTTTAGAAGTTTTTATAGCCCAACAAAAGCTAAAAAAACATTTACATTAAATGAAGTTATAAACGATGCAATAAGACTTACTAAGTATTTGCTTCAAAAAAAAGAGATTGAATTGATTTTTGATAAGAGCCAAGAAATAACAATATACTCTTTTAAGAATGAGCTTTTGCAAGTTTTGATAAACATCATAAACAATGCAAAAGATGCAATAGATGAAAAAGAAGATATTAAATTTATTTGGATAAAACTTACAAAGCTTGATGGTTTTGCTAGAGTTGAAATTATAGATAATGGTGGTGGAATTGATGCCATCATAATAGATAAAATTTTTGAACCATATTTTACTACAAAACATAAAAGCTTAGGAACTGGTATTGGGCTTTATATGAGTAAAAACATCGTTGAAAAGCACCTAAAAGGAAACTTATATGTAAAAAATGTTATACTTGGAAGAAGCAAAAAAGAGTATAAATGTGCAAATTTTATAATAGATTTGCCACTAAAGGATGAGTCATGAAAAAAAGAAATTTAGATATATTGTCAAATTTTGATATTTTATACATTGAGGATGAAACACATCTGCTTCATCAAACAACAACTGTTTTAGAAGATTTTGTAAGAAATTTATATCCTTGCCCAAGCCTAAAAAAAGCTTATGAAGTACTTGAAAATAAAAATATTGATGCAATAATTAGTGATATTTTACTTGAAGAGGCAACAGGAATCGAGCTTTTAAGAAATTTAAGAAAAGAAGATAATGACACTCCTATGATTTTCACCACAGCTTATACAGATACAAAATATCTTCTTGAGGCTATAAAATTTGGTGCAAATAACTACCTTGTAAAGCCAATAAATATAAAAGAACTCTTAAATTCACTTTATGATGTACTTTTGCCAAAAATAAAAGATAAAGAAATTGATAAAAATAAAAATATTATAAGAATGGTGGCTTTGGTAACTGATACAAAAGCAGTTGAAGTAATAAAGTTTATTATTAATAATCTAGATGAAAACTTAGTATTTAACCACACATACAACGACATTATGGACAATATAGATGTTAGCAAACCAACCATTATAAAACTTTTTAAACAGCTTGGCGATTTAGAAGTTTTAGTAAAATTACAAAATGCAAAATATCAGTTTAACCCATCAAAATTAAACAATGTGGAGATTTAATGAAAATAGACTTACCAAAAGTGGATAAAATCGCAAATTTGGCTGAATTTAAAGACTATTTTTATCCACTTGTTTTAAATTTAGCCAAACAAATTATCGAAAAAGAGAGAAAAAAAGCTCTTTTAAATTTAGAGTATAAAGATGAACAAGGTATTATTGAGGCGATAAAAAGTGAGTATGAAATTTATAAAAATTTAGAGTTAAAGCCCTTGATAAATGCAACTGGCGTTGTGATTCATACAAATTTAGGAAGAAGTGTTATAAATGAAGAGTTGCTTCAAAGAGCCCAAAAAACAATAACTTCTTACTCAAATTTAGAATATGACTTAAAAACTGGAAAAAGAGGGCTAAGATACAACTACACAGCAAAGCTTTGCTCCATGCTTTTTGACTGTGAGGATGCTTTGATCGTAAATAACAATGCAAGTGCTGTTTTTTTAGTCTTAAATACATTTGCCAAAAATAGTGAAGTTATCGTTAGTAGAGGCGAGTTAGTTGAGATTGGTGGAAGCTTTAGAATTCCAGAAGTTATGGCAAGCTCAGGCGCGATTTTGCATGAAGTTGGCACAACAAACAAGACAAATTTAAACGACTATGAAAAAGCTATCAATGAAAACACAAAAATGCTTATGAAGGTTCATCAATCAAACTTCAACATTCAAGGTTTTAGCCAAAATGTAAGTGCAAGTGAAATTTCAAATTTGGCTAAAAAGTGCGGTTTAATAAGCTATTATGACCTAGGAAGTGCTTATGTAAATGAGCTTCCATACTCTTTAAGTACTCATGAACCACCACTTAAAAAGGTTCTTCAAAGCGCTGTAAATTTAGTTAGCTTTAGCGGCGATAAGCTTTTTGGAAGTGTACAATGTGGGCTGATTTTAGGTAAAAAAGAGCTGATAGATGAGCTTAAAAAAAACCAACTTTTAAGAATGCTACGAGTTGATAAGATAACTCTAAGTATCTTAAATGAAACCCTAAAAGCCTACATCAACAAAGAATTTAACCTCATCCAAACAACTCATCAAATTTACAAAGACATTGATGAGCTAACTGATATGGCAAATTTAGTAAAAGCAAATGTAGCCACGCCATCAAAAGTAGTAAAAACAAAAACTTTTATAGGTGGTGGAACGCTTCCTTGCAAAGAATATCCTAGCATTGCATTGGCTTTTTTGGGAAACCCGATAGAGTTAGAGCAAAAATTTAGAGAAAAAAGAGTTATTGGAAGAATTGAAAATGATAAATTTATGCTTGATTTTAGAAGCATAATGGATAAAGACTTGCAAAATCTAATCAAAATTTGCAACGAAATTTTTAGAGAACAGCCTTAAGGATATTTAATGCAAAGTATGATAATTGGCACCGCAGGACACATAGATCACGGCAAGACTTCACTCATAAAAGCGCTAAATGGCTTTGAGGGTGATGAGATGAAAAGTGAGATCGAAAAAGGCATAACAATTGATTTAAGCTTTTCAAATTTGAAAAAAGGTGATGAAAATATCGCTTTTGTAGATGTTCCTGGACATGAAAACTTAGTTAAAACTATGATTTCAGGAGCCTATGCATTTGATGCGGCGATGCTAGTTGTAGCTAGCAATGACTCGCTCATGCCTCAAACCAAAGAGCATATTCAAATTTTATCGCTCCTTAATGTAAAAAGTTTGATTTTATGTATCACAAAGTGCGATCTAACAAGCAAAGATGAGCAACTTAGCGCCCAAAACCAAACCCTTAAATATATAGAAAATTTTAAAAACTTAGAAGTTTTAAAAACCTTTTTTGTAAGCATAAAAGATGAACTTTCCATAGCTGAGCTTAAAAACTTTTTATTTACATTAAAACCTAAAAAACGTGAAGAAAGTGCCTTAACAAGATACTATATCGATAGAGTTTTTAGCTTTAAAGGAGTTGGCACAATTGTCACTGGAAGCTTGATAGAGGGCACTATAAAAGAAAACGAAAGGCTTTTTTGCCTAGATATAAATAAAGAGTTTTTAGTAAAAAGCATTCAAGTCCATGATGAGTTTACCAAATTTGCCACTCATCCAAACAGAGTTGCGTTAAATTTGGCAAATGCAAAAACAAGTGAGCTTAAAAAAGGCTATATTTTAAGTAAAAAGGGCTTTTTTAGAGGCTTTAAAGAGATTGATACTGTATTTTATGGAGAGATTTCTCATACAAGTGAGGTTATTTTTTGTGTTGGAAGTAGGCAAATCGAGGCAAAAGCTTTGGTTTTAAGTACAAAAGAAGAGCAAAGTTTTGTAACTTTTAAGTTTGAAAAAGAGCTATTTTTGAAATTTAACGAAGCTTTTGTAGTGCTTGAAAACTCACGTGTGATTGGTGGTGGAAGAGTTTTAAACCCAATTAGCGAACCACTTAAAAAAGCTCAAAAAATAGAGTTTTTAATGCGCCTTTTAGAAAAAGATTTTAAAAAAGTTTTTGAGATTTTAACCGCCACTCACAAACACGGCTTTGGACTTATCTCATCATTTCAAAGATTTGATCTAACCCATGAAGAAGCTTTAGAAGTCGCAAGCTCGCTAAATCAAGTATTTGTTGATAAAGAGGGGCTTTGTATTTACGGCCTTGAAGCTTTAAGCGATTTAAAAAAAATAATTAAGTTTATAATAGAAAAAAATAAATTTGCTGTTATTTCGGCTCAAAGTATTGCCATTAAAATAACCTGGACAACAAATGAGTTTGCAAATTTTGCTCTTGATGAGTTAGTAAAAGAAAAAATTTTAGAAAAAAACAATCTTTTATATGTTAAAAAAGGTGTTGAATTAAACAGCATTGAAGAAAATTTAACCGATAAAATTTTTAATATTTTAGAAAGCTCAAAACTCACTCCAAAAGCTCCTTATAATATATATGATGACTTAGATATTGATAAAATTGTAGGTGATAATATTTTTAAAAGCTTAACAAAATCCAAAAAAATAGTTCGCCTAGCTCATAATCTTTTTGTAACTTCATCAAATTTAAATCTTGCTATGAAAGAAATTAGAGAAATTATCAAAAAAAACGGCTTAGCAAATGTTCAAATTTTAAAAGAAAAACTTGGTCTTAGTCGTAAATTTGCAATAGCATATCTAGAATATTTAGATAAATTTGATGATATCAAAAATCTAGATAATGATAGAATGTTTATAAATTTTAATTAAATTGTTTAATATTTAATTATATAATCTAACAAAATTTTTAAAAAAAGGTGAAAAATGAAAAAAATAGTTTTAACTTCAATTATCGCAGCAAGCTCAATGTTTGCAGCAACTGATGCGGAAATCAAAAATTTCTTTGAGCAAATGGTACCAGGTCATGCTATGAGCGTAGAAGTAGAAAAAAGAACCCCAATCCCAGGATTAGATGGATTTGAAGAGGTTATTTATAAAGTAAGCCAAGGTGATTTTAGCCAAAAAGATGCAATTTATACAAAAGGTGATTTTATAGCTCAAGATCTTTTTAACATTAAAACAAAAAAAAGCTATAAAGAAGAGTTTATAAACGGTATGATAAATGAAAGTATTGCTGAAATCTATAAAAAAGAAGAGACAAAAAATATAATCAAACTTGGAAATGATCCTAAAAAAGAAACTTTAATTATGCTAAGTGATGCAGATTGCCCATTCTGTAAAAGAGAAATAGCAAGCATAGAGGATAATTTAAAAGAAAATAATTATGAAATAATTATGACTTCTATCCACGGACCAGCTTCTCATGCAAAAAGTGCTAAAATTTACGAAGAAGTAGCTAAAGCAAAAAATGATGCTGAGAAAATAAAAGTTCTTAAAAAATACTATGCTGATAATATCCCAGCAGTTGAGGGAGTAGATCAAAAAGAAATCGATAGACTTAACTCTTTAGCTGAGAAATACTTCAAAGCTGGCGTTCAAGGCGTTCCATATATTGTAAATAAAAAAGAACTTGTAAAATAATAAAATATTAAAGTCCTAAATTTTAGGACTTTAAAACAACTAATGAGTTGGAATTTTAACTGCTTGAGTGCTGTTTTGATCTTTTAAAAACTCACTAAATTTTGTTTTATTGCTTTCAATTTTATTTTTATTGCTCGTATTTAAATCACTTGCTGCGAAAATAAAATTAAAAAATAATGAAAATAAGATAATTTTTTTCATGTTTTTTTCCTAATTTGGGTTAAAATTTAAAAGTCTTGCTTTTTTTAAAAACATATTTAAAGCTTTCTTTTCTTTTATGCAAATTTTATAACTTATATAGTTTAAATACCATAAAATTTCAGATTTCTTAACACTTCTTGATTTGGCGTATTGGCTTAAAATATATTGAGGAATTTTCACTTTACTTCTTAAAAATGAATTTGTTAAATTCTCATAGGCTTTTTTTGAGTCTATAAGACAAAAAACAGCAAAAACAAATGGTAAATTTGTTCTTTCATGCCAAATTTTTCCCATATCATAAAATTTATCAAAACCCTCATCAAGATAACATTTTAATGCCTTATCGCCTATCACAACACTTCCATTTAAGCCTAAAACTTTGCTTAACATATTTGATGTCATAGAAGCTGGATCTAAACTTTTAGCTGAGTTTTTTCTAACTAAAACACTTTTAACATCTTTTTTTGCAACAATTCCCATATTTAATTTTTTATATTTTTTTCGCCTACTTTCAACACTTGATATAACAGCAGCATCAACACGCCTATTGTAAAGTTTTTTACAAAGCACACTTGGTACATCTTTTTTAAACTCAATACCCTTTTTTACATAACTTGGAAGCGGATATTTTTTTAAAAACACATGAAAAGGAAGTAAATTTAAATAATCAATCTTTCCAAATAACATCTTACTCCTTATACGCTAAAACAAGGTTTATGGCAAAATTTCCGTAATATAAAATAGCTCTATCACCATTTATTGAGATAGAAACTTCATCGCTTGATAAAATTTGGCTTTTTGGGTTTTTTCTTAAAAGTTTAAATTCATTAAAATTTGCATCTTTTAAAACCGCACTTTGAAATCCATCACTACTTCTAAGCTCTACCACAACGCCATTTAAACCTATAAAATAAATAGCCTTTTGATTTTGTAAATTTAATGAGTCTTTAGAAGCACAACCAATAAATACAAAAATAAAAAAAGCTATAAAAAATCTCATACTAACTTAAGGTATTAAAAACCCTATCTCCAGCATCTCCAAGCCCTGGAACGATATAGCCTTTTTCATTTAAGCCCTCATCTATGGCTGAGACATATACATTAACATCTGGAAATTTCTCACTAAATTTCTTAAGTCCTTCTGGTGCTGCTATAATAGAGATAAATTTAATATTCTTAACGCCTTTTTGTTTTAAAAACTTAACTGCTTCAATAGCTGTCCCACCGGTTGCAAACATTGGATCAATTACAATTGCGGTTCTGTTTTTATAATCATCTGGAAGTTTTGCATAAAAGAAATTTGCTTCTAGGCTTTTTTCATCTCTTTGAAATCCCAAAAATCCAACACTTGCATCAGGAATAATCTTAAACACTGCATCAAGCATACCAAGAGCAGCTCGTAAAATCGGGCAAATCATAACTTTTGTTTTTAGTTTTTTGCAATTTGCAGTTGAAACTGGTGTTTGAACTTTTACATCTTTTAATTCTAAATCCCTGCAAGCTTCAAAAATTAAAAGATATGTTATCTCATCAATAAGCATTCTAAACTGAAAAGGATCAGTTTTAACATCTCTTAAAAAGGTAAGTTTATGTTCTATTAAAGGATGAGTTATGTGCTTTATATTTTTCATATTTTTCCTTAAGCTTTATGATTGTTTATAATTTTTTCTCTTATATCCCATAGCTTTTGAGATAAATCTACTTTGTAACTTTGTGGTTTTATGTTTCTTAAATACTCTTCCCACATAGTTTTAAGCTCAGATTGTGTAAATTTAGCTATCTCATTTACACTTTTTTTCTTGCCTACAAATTTGCCATCTATAAAAAGTGGTTTTAAAAGTTTTTTAGCATAAAAATTTGAAAGTTTTTTTCTCTTATATGTATAAAGTGGGTGAAAAATTTCTACTTCATTAATATCTTCTAATTTTTCATCATCTAAGGTTATAAGATCTGCTAAAGCTTTGTTTGTGTCTTTATCATAAAATCTATATACTTGTTTATATCCTGGGTTATTTATCTTTCTTGGGTCATTTGAAATTTTCATTTTAGGTATAATTTCACCATTTTTTACAACCCCGCTTAATTTATAAACCCCACCAAGTGATGCATCATCGCTTGAAGTTATCATCCTTGTTCCAACACCCCAACTATCAATCTTTGCTCCACCATCTTTTAAATGCTGTATGCTATACTCATCAAGGTCGTTTGAACCAACAATAATAGCTTCTTTAAAGCCGGCATTATCAAGCATAATTCTAGCTTCTTTGCTCAAATACTCTAAATCTCCAGAATCTATCCTAATGCCAAGAGGCTTAAAACCTTTTTCTTTTAACTCTTTAAAAACTGTAATTGCATTTGGAACACCGCTACTTAAAGCATCATAAGTATCAACAAGCAAAAGGGCATTGTTTGGATAAATTTTTGCATAAGCTCTAAAACTTTCAAGTTCATTATCAAAACTTTGAACCCAAGAATGAGAGTGTGTTCCAGCTACTTTTATATCAAATTCTTTTGCAGCTTCAACATTTGAAGTTGCCACGCAACCACCTACTATTGAAGCTTTTGCACCATAAAATCCAGCGCTTCTGCTTTGAGCTCTTCTTAGTCCAAATTCCATAACACCATCACCTGCTGCACTTCTTACAATTCGTGAGCTTTTTGTAGCAATCAATGTTTGAAAATTTACAATATTTAAAATAGCAGTTTCAATTAGCTGAGCTTCTAAAATATTTGCTTTTACTCTAATGAGTGGCTCATGTGTAAATACAACACTTCCCTCTTCCATAGCATAAATTTCACTGCTAAATTTAAACTCTTTTAAATAGTTTAAAAAATCTTTGCTAAAAGAATTTAAGCCCTTCAAATACCTTATATCATCATCGCTAAATTTCAAATTTTTAATATAATCAACCACTTCATTTATACCACAAAGTATGGCATATCCACCATTGCTAGGATGTTTTCTAAAGTAAACATCAAAAATGGCTACGGTATCTTTTTTTTCTTCAAAATACCCTTGCATCATACTAAGTTGGTAAAAATCGGTAAAAAGAGCTAAATTTTTCATAGTTTTATTTTTTTAAGCTCTTCTTTATAGGCTTTTTCATCAAATTCTTTAATGCCTGCTACACCACCATCAAATGCAGCTTTTGCAACTGCTGGAGCAACAGCAAATAAAACTCTTTTATCAAAAGGATTTGGAATTATATAATCTCTTCCAAAAGAAATTTTATCTACGCCCATCATCTTGCAAACTTCGCTTGTAACCTCTTCTCTTGCAAGTTTTGCTAATGCTTTTGCAGCTGCCATTTTCATATCTTCAGTTATATATCTTGCCTCAACATCCAATGCGCCTCTAAAAATATATGGAAAACCTAAAACATTATTTACTTGATTTGGATAGTCACTTCTTCCAGTTCCAACCATCGCATCATCTCTTACTTCTTTTACCTCTTCTGGATAAATTTCAGGCACAGGATTTGCAAGAGCAAAGATTATTGGATCTTTTGCCATTGATTTAACCATATCTTTTGTTAAAATTCCACCTTTACTAAGTCCTAAAAACATATCTGCGCCATTTATAGCATCATCTAAAGTTCTAGCTTCTGTTTCAATGGCAAATTCTTTTTTCTCAGGTGATAAATTATCTCTTTTGCTATGAATAACACCTTTTGAATCAAGCATTAAAATATGCTTTACGCCTACATTTTTATACATCTTAGCGCACGCAATTCCAGCTGCTCCACTTCCACTTACTACTATTTTTATATCTTCTGGTTTTTTACCATTAATTTTTAAAGCATTTATTAGCCCAGCTGTTGTAATAATGGCAGTTCCGTGCTGATCATCGTGCATTACAGGGATATTTGTGCTTGCTTTTAACTCTTTTTCTACATAAAAACACTCAGGCGCTTTAATATCTTCTAAATTTATTCCACCAAATGTTGGAGAAATCGCCCTACAAATTTCAACTAATTTTTTAGGATCTGTTTCATTAATCTCAATATCAAAAGCATCAATTCCAGCAAATTTCTTAAATAAAACAGCTTTTCCTTCCATTACTGGCTTACTGGCACTTGCTCCAATATTTCCAAGACCCAAAACTGCAGTTCCATTGCTAATTACTGCTACTAAATTCTTTTTGTTTGTATATTTGTAAGCTAGACTTTCATCAGCCTCTATTTCTTTGCAAGGCTCTGCAACTCCTGGACTATAGGCTAAAGTTAAATCGCCTGCACTTTCAAAAGGGGTTTTTACATTTATTTCAATTTTTCCACCAATGTGATAGTTTAAGGCATCTTTTTTTGTATATTTTGCCATTATTATATCTCCTTAGATTTGTTTATTAAATTTTTAATTCTTTGTTTTACTTCATCGCTTCCTAAAATTTCAAGCACTTCAAAAATAGACGGACTTACGCTATTGCCAGTTATTGCTATCCTTAAAGGTTGAGCTAAGTCTTTTAGTTTTGCTTCATTTTTTTCTAAAAATTTATTTGTTAGTTCCTCATATTCTAAAGCACTCATATCTTTATCTAAAATTTCAGCAAAACTTGCAAGTAATTTTAAACTATTTTCATTAATAAATTTTTTATAAGCTTTTTCATTATAACTTTGTGGTTTGTTAAGGATAGAATTTGCCATCTCTTTCATTTGTAAAAGTGTGACTGAGCGTTCTTTTATACTATCTATTAAAAGTTTTGCATGTTTTACCTCATCTAGGTTAAGGTCAAATTCTTTTAGCTCATGAGATAGTCTTTCAAAGCTTGCATTTTTTATGTAGTGTTGATTTAACCATTCTAGTTTACTTTGGTTAAAGCTACTTGAAGATTTTGAAAGATTATGTGGATCAAAAAGCTCTTTTAACTCTTTCATTGAAAAAATTTCATCATCACCATGACTCCAGCCAAGCCTTACTAAGAAATTTAATAAAGCCTCACTTAAATAACCCATTTTTTTATATTCCATAACATCGGTTGCACCGTGTCTTTTGGAAAGCTTTTGTCCATCAGGTCCGTTAATCATGGCAACATGATAAAAATTTGGAGTTTTAAAACCAAGTGCCTCATATAAAATAATTTGTTTTGGCGTATTTGAAAGGTGGTCATCACCTCTAATTACATCAGTTACGCCCATTAATGCATCATCAATTACAACTGTAAAATTATATGTAGGACTTCCATCGCTTCTTGCGATTATAAAATCATCCAACATATCATCAACATTAAATTTAACTTCACCTTTTACACCATCTTTAAATTCTATAGTTCCACTAATTGGAGCTTTTATACGAATTACTGGATCAATTCCTGCTGGAGGTGTTCCTTTAAAATCCCTATATCTCCCGTCATATTTTGGACGAATTTTCATCGCTTCTTGACTTTTTCTAAGTTCATCAAGCTCGTCTTTAGTCATATAACATTTATAAGCTTTACCTTCATCTAAAAGTTTTTGTATATATTTTTTATATATGTCAAATCTATCACTTTGATAAACAAGCTCGCCATCATAGTCAAGTTTGCACCATTTAAATGCTTCTATAATCGCATTTGTAGCTTCTATCTTATTTCTTTTTAAATCAGTATCCTCAATTCGAAGTAGAAATTTTCCATTATTTGCTCTTGCATATAAGTAGTTATAAAGTGCCGTCCTAAGCCCGCCGATATGAAGATATCCAGTCGGAGAAGGAGCAAAACGAGTTACAATCATAATTTTTCCTTTTATTTCCAAATTTGTAAAATATTTCGCTATAATTTGTCAATTATAGTCTTATAAGCTTAAAATAAAGGTTTTTTTATGAAAAAAAAGTTAATTTTTTTACTTATGCTTGGCTTTAGTGTGGCCAATGCAGGTATGGTAAATTGGGTTGTTGCGAAGGTAAATAATGAACCAATTACGAATTTTGAAGTTTTTGATACAATGAAAAAAATAAAAACTTCCAATCAAGACACAGCACTACAATTTCTAATAAATGAAAAACTACAAGCCTCAGAAATTAAAAAAAGAGGTATAAGAGTTGCACCTTATGAGGTTACAAATGCAATTGAAGAAATTGCTAAAAAAGAGGGAAAAACACCTGAAGAGTTTAAAAATACTCTTATAAAACAAGGAGTAAATTTCGATGAGTTTAGATCAAATTTGGCAAAAGACATACAAACTCAAAAACTTTTAGGTGGAATTTTTGCAAAAGCTGATAAAAAAATAACTCCTGAAAGTGTAAAACAGTTCTATGAGAGCAATCCTATGCTTTTTATGAGTTTTGAATCAGTAAACGCAACTAGATTTGCCGCTAAAACAAAAAAAGAGATTGAAAATGTTATACGTGGAAAAGTAGGAGCATCTGTTTATTCTCATAAAATTACAATCCCAAAATCATCTCTTAATGAACAAACTGCATTTGCTTTTTTAAATATGAAAGATGGGGAATTTACTCCTATTATGGACCATCCACAAGGATTTTATGAGGTTTTAAGAATCGATTCTAAAAATGGAGTTAAAAAAGTGGATTTTGAAACTGCAAAAGATCAAGTTTTTGAAATGTTTGCTAAAAATGAAAGACGAAAAACAGTTGATGATTATTTTGAAAAACTAAGAGCAAATGCCATCATAGAAGTTTTACCTCCTAGAAAATAAATCTAAAAATTTACTAAATATTAAAATTTCAAATAATATAAATTCTAAAAAGCCGAGTTGTTCTTGGCTTTTATTTTTCACAATATCTTGCTAACGAAACACATCAAAAAACAGTTAATTTTGTTTTAATAAAGAAATGATACAATTTATCATTATTATTTTCAATTTAAAAAGGAGTGTAAATGAACATGCGAAATCATATTCGTTTTTCTTGGCAAGAGAATAAAATTTTCTCTTTAGTTTGTGCAGTATTTATTTGTTCTAGTTTAAATGCTTCACCTATTACAAATGAGTTATTAAAAGACCCAGAACCAACTGTAGTCTATAAAATTGACGATTATGACAAAGTTAAAATTTTTAATGATAAATCTAATAGAGTGCAAGGACTAATTAAAAATGATAAAGTCACAAGCACTATAGATGGAAAACTTGAAGATAAAAGTAAAACATTAACCATAAAAGGCAAAGAAGAAACAGAAAAATCTCCAGTTTATTTATATTCTACAACGATAGGTGCTAATGAAAATACAGAAGTAAATTTATATGGTTTAAAGGGACAACATTTTCTTATAGGCGGAAAAGGTATTATCAAAAAAGATGATAAAGGTGATAAATTTCTTGATTTTATGGCTTCAGATAAAAACGCCGTAGTAAATGTTTCATTTTTAGAAGCTAAACATAATCCAGCTAGTCCTTCATGGACTGATTATTATAAAAATCAAAAAGCAGGTGTTTTTAATATAGATATATTAAATGGAACTTTAAATCTCAATATTGGCAATAAATCCCGTAGTAAAGATAATACAACAGCTGAAAAAATAAATGTAATAGGTAAAAATTCTATATTAAATGCTAGCAAAACTAGTGTTAGACCAGCTATGTCTTTTTTGATAGATGAAGGTGGAAAAGCAAATTTTGCTGATACTTATGTCTATTCGCCTGAAATTTTAGTAAAAAACGGAAAGCTAAATGCTGAAAATGGAGGGCTTTTACAAACACAAAAATTTAATGTAGGCAAAGACGGAGAGGTTAATATAAACAATGTCCGAATAAAAGGTACAAATACAGGAGTAAATAATACCATAACTATAGATGGCGGAAAACTAAATGTAACAGACCCTAAAATACAAGCTAAAAATTTTATAATAACAAACAATGGTATTGTAAACTTAACTAGTGAAAAACCTGCTGATGAAAAACTCTTAAATGAGGACAAAGCAAAAGATGAAGCAGTATTTATAGAATATGGAGGTGGTATAAATGTAGATAGCGGTAAATTTATAGCAAAAAACCTACCTTTATACAACAAAGGCAGCATAATAATAAAAAATGGAGAACTTGATATAAAAGATTCAAAAATATCAACATCTCAAAATTTCTATGTAAAAGAAGGCGGAAAAGCTACCCTAGATAATACAAAATATACGGGACAAGAAGGAATTAATGTAGAAAAAGGTGGTGAATTTAAAGCAAAGAATAAATCAAATATAAATTTTACAAATCAGTCTAGCCATATAAATGGAAAGGCAATATTTGATGATTCTACTATTAATTCAGATACTATTTTTATAAAAGATGGTGGAGAGTTTATAGTTAAAGATTCAACTGCTAAGATAAAGCAAGTAACCGCCCAAAAAGGAGGTAAAGCTGAGTTTTTAAACAGCACCATAGAAAAACACAAAAAAGGGAATTATTTTTGGAGTGCCGATGGTGGGGATATTAGTTTTATAAATTCAAATATAAACAACATCAGTAGCCTAGGTGCAGAAAATGACGGAGCTATAAATTTAGTTAATGCAAAAATAAATAATATTAGCGGAATCTTCGTACATGACGGAAAATTTAATGCTATAGATTCTGTTATAAATTTAAAAAATCACTTTGTAATAAGAGATGACAAAGGAAAAGCCATTCTTGATAACTCCAGCTTAAAAGCTAGTTCCTTAGGCGGACATATAGATTTAAAAAATAAAGTTACTCTCGATATAGAAAAAGATAAATACACATATAGATCTAACGGGGCAGATCATTCTATAGACATTTATGCAAATGTAGAAAATGCAACCGATATCATTAAAAAAGGTAAAAGTAATCTTATATTTAAAGACTACAAGGATAATTTTAAAGGAAATTTAAATATAGAAGATGGTAGTTTGACTTTAGATGGTGATTTTACATTAGCAAAGGATAAAACTTTATCAATGAAATATCAAGGTCAAAATGGTGGTATTTTAAAAGCTAATAAAATGGACTTAAAAAATGGAAATCTTTTTGTGAATTTACAAAAAGACGCAAGTGGCGTTGAAACCACAATAGCAAAAACCAAAGATGGTTTATCTTTTGACAAAAGCAAGGCGAAATTAGAGGATAATAGCCTAAATAGTGCTTACTCCCTAACTCAAAAAGACAATAATCTTATCCTAACAAAAAAAGATCTTGATGGTAGGCTAATATTAAGCAAGCTTGACCATGTCATAAAAAAGGATTCAAAAGTATATGTTGATAGTAGTGATCCTGATTATATAGATGATGCACATAAGAATAGTCGAAATGACAAAAACGAAAAAGGTCAAATAGTTAAGGTAAAAACAGAAGGTGCAAAACTTGTAATAGCAGATGTAAATGTAAAATCAAAAGGTGAAGGTGAAAATAAAGATAATGAATCTTTTGATATAACAAAAGACTCATATCTTCTTATAAATAATTCTAAAAGTGAAGTTGATGGGCTTAATATCTTAGAAAACTCCACTTTAAAACTTCAAGAAAAAAGCGATATCACAGCTACAAATTTATATGTAGATAAAACCTCAAAAATGAGTATGGAAAAAAGAGACTCCGCAGATGAAGCTGACAAAGTTAATATAATAGTAAAAAATGCGAAGCTAGATGGTATAGCAAATATAGGCAAAGATTCAACTTTTAAAGCCGAAAATTTAAATCTCGGCCAAAATTCCAAAATAGACAGTAAAGGTACACTTGAAACTAAAAGCTTAAAATTGACTGGTTCAAACATCGAAGCTTCAAATTTAAAAATAGATAAAAAAGCAACTATGAGCGGTGGTAATCTTAATATAGAAAATGCAGAATTTAATAGAGAGATAACAATAGATAAAAATACAAATTTAAAAGCTAATATTTTTAAAGCTAAAAATGGAAACCTCAACATTAATGATGCAAATATTGACTTAAAAGACGCAACTATAAATAGCAAAGTAGATGTTAAAAATTCAGCTATGAAAACTGAAAAATTAAGTCTTGCAGGAAATAGCACATTTGATAATGTAAAATACACAACTAAACATTTTGAGTTTAAAGGTGACAGCCTTCTTATAAAAAACTCGGTGTTTAATACAACAGGAGATAGTTCTTTTATAGTATCAGGCGATACAAATATAGATAACTCACAAACTAGCCACATTAATATGACATTAGGCAAAGATAAAAAAACAACAGCCGCTATAGATAACAAAACAACTTTAACTGTTAAAAATACTCTAACTTTTGGACCTAATGATGCAACTTTAAACTTAAACAATGATGCCGTTTTAAAAGTATCAAAAATAGCAAAAGATACAAGTGGGTCTCACAATATAAATGTAACAAATTCCACAGTTGAACTTCTTGATGGTGGAAAATTGTTTAGTGACTTTAAGGACAATGATTTAAATTTTAAAATTAAAAATGCTATTTTTAAAACAGATGGTGAAAAAACAATAAACCACTCTATAAGTGGTGAAAATTTCACAAAAATTGGTAAAGGCACTATAAAAACTCCTTTTAAAAACTGGAAAAATACAAAAGTAAAAGAAGGAGTGCTAAACTTCACTGATAGTGTAGTTTTTAAAGATGAAAAATTGGCTATTTCAAATGGTGCAATAGTTAAAGGCGATAAAGACGTAACTTTTGACAAATCATCAACACTGGAAATAGGAGCAAAAGGCGATGGTATAAAAAATATCCAAACTGGAAAATTAATCGCCAATACATTAAAAATAGATGGTGCAACTCTTAGTGTAAAAGATGAAGCAGTAAAAAATTTAAAAAATGGCGATATTATAAAACAAAATAAATTTTTAGAATATCAAAAATTAATTGGTTGGTTTAATCCTACTATTTTAGAAGATCTTGCTTTTTATGATTTGAGCTTTACTAAAGAGAAAGATATTTTAATAGGCGTGGTTCCAAGAGCAAAAGACATGCTTTTAAATGCAGGAATGCATAGACTTGGGGGACTTGGTGATATTATTGATGCTGGATTGATAGATAATACACTTGGTGATATTATGCTTAAAGATAATATTACTGCAAATGACTTAAAAACTATTCAACCGCTTATATCAGGTGCTGGCATACAAGTAATTTCTGATGCAGGAAAAATTTCAAGAGATGCAATTTTATCTAGCAGTACATATAAAAGTGATAAAAATTTCTGGGCTAAAACAATAGGAAGTTTTAGTCACAAAAGCTCAACTAATGATGGAACTTTAGGATATGATGCGGATCACTATGGAACCATTATAGGTTTTGATGGTGAAATAGCAGATAATGCTCGATTAGGTTTTGCTGTTTCTTATACAAAAAGCGATATTGATGGTGATATAAATCAAAATATAAAAAGTGATACATATCAAGCTTTAATTTATAGTGATATTTATGCAATAAATGATTTAAGAATTAATCTTTTAGCAGGTGTTGGTTTTTCAGAAAATGAAGGCGATAAAACAGTCTCTATTATAGATAAAACCATAAAATCAAAATACGATAGCAAATTCTATCAAGCTGGATTTGGAATCTATAAAGATGTAAGTTTAAGTAATTCTTTTTCTTTAACACCATACTTCAGAGCTGACTATATACATGTAAAAAATGATGCATACACAGAAAATGGTGACGAATTCTTAGCTTTAAGCGTAGACAAACAAGACTTTGATAGTTTAGAACTTCAAGCTGGACTTGAGTCAAAATACCTCATAAACGATAAGTTTTCTTTATTTGGAAAAGCTGGACTAATCGTAGAAACTATGGATGATGAAACAAAAATAGACTTCTCACTCATATCAAATCCTAGTAAAAAAGCTCAAATCAAATCTGATGCAAAAAATGATTTGCTCGGCGTAGTTGGGGTTGGTTTTGATTATATGCCTACAGATTCTTTAAAGTTAGAATTTAAATATAATGGAAAATTTGGCGATGACTACAACAATCAAATTATTGGACTAGGTCTTAACTATAGATTTTAAGCTAGATTAAGCCGATATTAACATCGGCTTAATCTTAATAGTACTTTGTTAGATAATTTGTATCAAATTTATTATTTGCAAAATCAGCACTTTCCATCATATTCAAATGGAAATTTCTAGTTGTTTTAATACCTTGAATAATAAGTTCATCCAAAGCAACTCTCATCTTAGCAATTGCTTTTTGCCTAGTGTCTGCATGAACTATAAGTTTTCCTATCATACTATCATAAAATGGGGGAACACTATATCCTTCATAAATATGACTATCAAACCTAACATTTCTACCATTTGGAGCTATAAATTTAGTTATTTTTCCAGGATTTGGCGCAAAACTTTTTGGATCTTCAGCTGCTATTCTGCACTCTATTGAATGTCCTCTAAATTCTATCTCATCTTGACTAGGAAGTTTTTCACCTTGAGCTATTCTTATCATCCACTCAACCATATCAAGACCACTTACCATTTCACTTACGCAGTGTTCAACCTGAAGTCTTGTATTCATCTCTATAAAATAAAACTCTTTTGAATCTTGATCGTATAAAAACTCAAAAGTTCCAGCACCATAATAACCTATGGCTTTAGTTGCTGCGATTGCAGTTTCATGGAGTTTTTCTCTTGTTTTTTCATCTAAAATTGTAGCAGGAGTTTCTTCGATTAATTTTTGATGGCGGCGTTGCATAGAACAATCTCTTTCGCCGACATGAATTACATTTCCGTGCTCATCACCTAAAATTTGAACTTCAACATGGCGAGGATTTGTAATATACTTTTCAATATACATTGAACCATTTCCAAAAGCACTTAATGCCTCACTTTCAGCTGCCCAAAAGTTTTTTTCTAAATCTTCACCTTTTGTAACAAGTCTCATTCCTCTTCCGCCACCACCAGCTGCTGCTTTTAAGATAACTGGATAACCCATTTCATTTGCTAATTTTCTAGCCTCTTCAACGTCTTTTAAAACGCCATCACTTCCAGGAATTACAGGAACTCCTGCTCTTTTCATAAAGCTTTTTGCCTTTGATTTATCACTCATGAGTGCCATGGCTGATAAATTTGGTCCTATAAATTTAATGCCTTCTTTCTCGCAAATTTCAACAAAGGTTTGATTTTCACTCAAAAAACCATACCCTGGGAAAATAGCATCTGATTCGCTAATTTGAGCTGCTGTCATAATCGCAGGTATATTTAAATAGCTATCACTACTTCTAGCAGGCCCAATACAAATACTTGCATCAGCATATTTTACATAAAGCGCATCTTTATCCGCGGTTGAATAAACAACAACAGCTTCTTTTCCCATTTCTTGTATGGTTCTTAAAGCTCTTAATGCTATCTCACCGCGATTTGCAATAAGAATTCTTTTAATCTCCATTATAATTTCTCCACCTCAATAATTGCCATACCAAACTCAACTGGCTGGCCATCGGCAACTAATATGTTTGAAATTCTACAGTCAAACTCAGCCTCTATTTCATTCATTATTTTCATGGCTTCGATTATGCCAACAACATCACCTTTTCTAACAGTTTGTCCAACTTTTACAAAAGGTGCTTCACCAGGACTTGGCGCAATATAAAAAGTTCCTACCATTGGCGAGTTTATAGTATCTTTTGAGGATTGTTGTTTATTTTGTTCACTATTTACAACAACATTTATTGGTGGTTGCGGTGCTGGTGTTGGGCATACTTCAGGTGTAGCATCATTTGACTCACAAGTTTTTCTAAGCTCTATTTCAAAATCGCCCTCTTTTAATCTCATACGACCAATTCCTGTACTTTCAAAGTACTTCATAAGTTCTTTAATTTCTTCTGTTTTCATAATTTTACTCCAAATTTAAATTTAATGGTAATTTCTATTTTATCTAATTTTAGTGAAATTTAATATTAAATTTAGATAAACAATATTTTTAAGATTTAAATTTAGTATTTTTATAAAAATTAAATTTTGCTATAATTAGTTTTTAAATTTGATATTTAAGGGTAGAAATGGGACTTAAAAGCGATAAATGGATAAAAGAAAAAAGCTTAAAAGATGAGATGATAAATCCATTTTGTGAAGAAAATGTTGGACTTGGTGTAATAAGCTATGGACTTTCTAGCTATGGATATGACATAAGAGTTGCAAATGAGTTTAAGATTTTTACAAATATCGGTGGAACAGTTGTTGATCCAAAAAATTTTGATGAAAAAAATGTGGTTGATTTCGTAGGCGATATCTGCATAGTTCCGCCAAATTCATTTGCGTTAGCTAGAACAGTTGAGTATTTTAAAATGCCTGAAAATGTTTTAGCAATATGTCTTGGAAAAAGCACTTACGCAAGGTGTGGAATAATAGTAAATGTTACTCCATTTGAGCCTGGATTTGAAGGATATATAACAATTGAAATATCAAACACAACTCCACTTCCTGCTAAAATTTATGCAAATGAGGGAATTGCTCAGGTATTATTTTTAGAAGGCGATGAGCCATGCGCTGTAAGTTATGCTGATAAAAAAGGAAAATATCAAAACCAAAAAGGAATAACTCTTCCAAGAATTTTAAAATAGATTAAAAAATTTTGAAAATATTTTAAATTTAAAAACTAGTGAGATGGTTTGTAAAATCTGACTTTTTTAAAATAAAATTAATCTTTTTTGCATATACTAATGGAAAAATTAAAAATTTAGGGTTTGAATATGAAAAATTTAGTTATCGTTGAGTCTCCTGCAAAAGCAAAGACTATAAAAAAATTTTTAGGAAAAGACTATGATGTTATCGCATCAGTTGGGCATATACGAGATCTTCCAAAAACAACTTTTGGGATAAAAATAGATGGAAATAAATTTGAACCCGAGTATAGAATAAGTAGTGATCACTCAAAAGTCGTTAAAGAGATAAAAGAAAAAGCAAAAAAAGCAGAAAAAATTTACCTTGCAACTGATGAGGATAGAGAAGGTGAAGCTATTGCATATCATATAGCAATGGCAATTGGAAAAGATCCATTATCACTTCCAAGAATTGTTTTTCATGAAATTACAAAAGATGCTATTTTAAACGCTGTTAAAAATCCAAGAACTGTTGATATGGATAGTGTAAATGCTCAACAAGCTAGAAGGCTTTTAGATAGAATCGTAGGATATAGACTAAGCCCACTTTTAAATCAAAAAATTCAAAAAGGACTAAGTGCTGGTAGAGTTCAAAGTGCTTCTTTAAAATTAGTTGTTGATAAAGAAAGGGAGATAAAAGCCTTTAAACCAGTTGAATATCACAGTATCGATGCTATTTTTAAAGATGATTTAGAAAGTGAGTTTGTTGAGTTTAACGGCAAAAAAATGGATAAATTAAGCGTTAAAAATGAAAAAGAGGCTAAAAATATAGTTGAAATTTGTAAAAACGAAACGTATAAAATAAGAAAAATTGAAAGTCGTCAGCGAAAAACAAATCCACAGCCTCCATTTATGACCTCAACTTTGCAACAAACCGCAAGTTCAAATTTAAGCTTTAGTCCAAGAAAAACTATGATGATAGCTCAAAGTCTTTATGAAGGAGTTAATACTCCAAATGGCGGAGCAATAACATATATGAGAACTGATAGTTTAAATTTATCAAAAGAAGCTGTTTTAAAAGCAAGAGATTTAATAAAAAAAGATTTTGGGGATAAATACTTACCAAAAAAGGCAAACATTTACACCACTAAAACAAAAGGAGCTCAAGAAGCTCATGAGGCTATTCGCCCAACTGATTTAAGTTTTACACCACAAATGGCAAATCAAACTCTTCCAAAAGATGAAGCAAAGCTTTATGAACTTATTTATAACCGTTTTTTAGCCTCTCAAATGACACCAAGTCTTAGCGAGATACAAAATGTTTTTGTAGCTGGTAAAAAAACTGAGTTTAAAATAAGTGGTAGAAAAGTGTTATTTGATGGATTTTATAAAGTTTATGGAGCAAGCGATAAAGATAAAATTTTACCAAATTTAAAAGTTGGTGATGAGATGTTTTTACAAAAAATTTCATCAAAACAAAACTTTACCGAACCTCCTGCAAGATATAGTGAAGCAAGTTTAATTAAAAAACTTGAAAGCCTAGGTATTGGCAGACCTTCAACTTACGCCCCAACTATTTCACTTTTAACATCTAGAAAGTATGTAGAAGTTCAAAAAAGGCAACTAATTCCAACTGAAATAGCATTTAAAGTAATAGAAGTTTTAGAAGAGAATTTTGAAAGTATTGTTGATAGCAAATTTACCTCACAAATGGAGGAAAAACTTGACAATGTAGCAGATGAAAAAAGTGATTGGCAAGAAATTTTAGCAGATTTTTACTACCCATTTATGCAAAAAATAGAAGATGGTAAAAAAAATATAAAAAGTCAAAAAATAGCTATTCCAATAGATGAAAAATGCCCTGATTGTGGTGGTGAGCTTGTAAAAAGAAGTGGAAGATTTGGTGAGTTTATAGCGTGTTCAAATTTTCCAAAATGTAAATATAGTAGAAATTTAAGCACTGATAAAAAAGAGAAAAAAGAGCCCGTTAAAATAGGTGTAAAATGTCCAAAATGTGGTGGAGAAATCGTAGAAAGATTTTCAAAAAGAGGTAAATTTTATGGATGTCTTAACTACCCAAAATGCAGATTTATAAGCAACTACGAGCTTACAAATGAAGCATGCCCAAATTGTGACAATAAACATTTAATTAAAAAAGAGCTTAAAAGTGGAACATTTTTAGAATGTACTGAGTGCAAATATAAAAGAAAAATTGATGCTTAAACTAAAAAATTTTTAAATTTTAGGATAAATATGCAAGTAGTTTTAATACTTTTAGCACTTTCTTTTGTGATATTTGCCTCACCTTATATATCGGCTTTAATCAAAGTTCCAATTTCAGCAACTGAGATAATTTTAGGGATTTTGCTTGGAACTTTGGGATTTTTACCACAAAATGAATTATTTAAAGATGTGGCTGATATAGGATTTTACTACCTTATGTTTTTAGCTGGAACAGAAGTTGATCTTAAAATTTTTATAAATGCAAAAAAAGGTGTTCTTAAAAATTCCAGCCTATTTTTAGGACTTTTGTATATTTTTTCTATAATTGCAGTTTATACTTTTGGATTAAGTGAGCTATTTATAGTAATAATTCCAGTAATGAGTGTGGGAATTCTCTCAACACTATATAAAGAGTATGGTAAAAATGAAAATTGGCTAAATTTAGCAATGCTTGTTGGAGTTATAGGAGAGGTTTTAAGTATAGCACTTTTAACACTTTTAAACGCTTATACAAAATATGGCCTTGATATAAAATTATTTGTAAATTTAGGTGCTTTGGCTGGATTTTTAATAGTAACCACACTTATTTTTAGATGGCTAGATGTTCTTTTTTGGTGGTATCCAAATCTTAAAAAAATTATAATGCCACAATTTGATAAGAATGAAAAAGATATAAGATTTTCTATTGCTATGCTTTGTTTAGTTATCGCAGTTGTAGTTATTTTGGATATAAAAATCATAATTGGAGCTTTTATAGCAGGAACTTTTATACCGACATTTTTTAGCCACAAAAAAGATCTTCCTGAAAAACTCTCATCTTTTGGATATGGCTTTTTAGTCCCAATATTTTTTGCCTATATTGGCTCAACTGTAAATTTAAACGCACTTTTAATTCCAGGAGTTGTAAAAAATGTAGTATTTTTAACTATTTTAATGATTGTAGTTAGGCTTTTAAGCTCTGTTGTAATGGTAAAAAATCTAGGACTAAAACAAAGCATTTTATTTGGAATTTCTTTATCAATTCCTCTAACCTTACTCATTGCAACTGCAACAATCGGACATGAAACAAACTATATAAGCGATGAAATTTACTACGCTTTAGTTTTAACAAGCATATTTGAAGCAATAGTTGGAATAACTGTAATAAAAATTATAAAAAATATTTATTTAAATAAAAAATGATTTTTTAATGAGAATTTAGGTATCATTTACGAAGATTAAATTTAAGGAGTAAGGATGTCAAATACCGTAACACTAACTGACAATAGAAATGGCAAAAGCTATGAATTTAATGTCCTTGATGGCACACTTGGTCCATCTGTTATAGACATTTCAGATTTGTATAAAAAAACAGGGTTTTTTACATTTGATAAAGGCTATACTTCAACTGCAATGTGCAGCTCAGAAATAACATTTATAGATGGAGAAAAAGGCATTTTAAAACACCGTGGATACGATATTGCATGGCTTGCTGAAAACAAACTTTTTTTAGATGTAATTCATCTTCTTTTGCATAAAAAACTTCCTAATGAAGATGAACTTAATGCTTTTAGAAAAAAACTAAAAACAAAATCTTTTATAAATGAAAGAATGATAGCTTTATTTGATGCATTTCCTGACAAAGCCCATCCTATGGCAGTTTTACAAGCCTGTATAGCAACACTTAGCACATATTATAAAAGAGATATGAACTATGATGATCCAGATGAATATATGGAATTAGCTGAAAGACTTGTAGCTAAAATGCCAACATTAGCAGCATTTTATCACCGTCACGCAATGGGATATCCACTTATCTATCCAGATCTAGATCGTGGTTTTACAGAAAATTTCCTTTATATGATGAGAGCTTTTCCGCACTCTCACGTTGATATAAAACCAATCGAAGTAAAAGCTTTAGATACAGTTTTAATGCTTCATGCAGATCATGAGCAAAATGCCTCAACTACGACAGTTAGAACAGTTGCTTCAACTCACTCTCATCCATATTCTTGTATAAGTGCGGGCATTGGGGCTTTGTGGGGACATGCTCATGGAGGAGCAAATGAAAGTGTTATAAGACAGCTTGAAGCCATTGGAAGTGTTGATAATGCAGATAAATATATAAAAAGAGCTAAAGATAAAAATGATCCATTTAGATTGATGGGCTTTGGTCATAGAGTTTATAAAAGCTATGATCCAAGGGCCAAGGTTTTAAAAGGTTTAAGAGATAAACTCATGGATGAGCTTGACATCGACTCAAATTTAATTAAAATTGCCAATAGAATAGAAAAAATTGCACTTGAAGATGAGTATTTTGTAAGTAGAAATTTATATCCAAATGTTGATTTTAACTCAGGCCTTATCTTAAGAGCATTAAAAATTCCAACCGATATGTTTGCAGTTATGTTTGTCATCGGTAGAGCACCTGGCTGGATGGCTCAATGGATGGAATTAAAAGAACAAACAAGTAAAATTGTTCGTCCAAGACAGCTATATTTAGGTGAAACAGATGCCTTAAAAACTCATCATGAAAATTTACAAAAAACAAAGATTGAGTATTCTGGAAAGCAATAATTTTGAATAAATTTATAAATTTAACGCAATTAAAAGCTAGGAAAAAGTATGAATGAGCTTTTAAACCTAGCTAAAATTGCTGCATTAAATGCTGGAGAAGAGATATTAAAGCACTATAACGACTACAAAGTTGTTAAAAAACCCGACAACTCTCCGCTAACTTCGGCTGATCTTGCTGCAAATGAAGCTATTTTTAAAATTTTAGGAAAAACTGGTATTGAAATTTGTTCTGAAGAGAACATTTTAGAGGCTGATAAAATGGGCGAAAATGACACTTTTTGGCTAGTTGATCCACTAGATGGAACACGCGATTTTATCGCAAAAAATGGTGAGTTTTGTGTCTGTATCGCACTTATTAAAAACTCTCGTCCAATTTTGTCTGTAATTTTTATACCAACCAAAAATGAGCTATTTTATAGCGCTGGAGAAAATAAAGTCTTTATAAATGATGAACTTATAAAACCAAATTTAGACTGCAAAACTCCAAATTTACTCCTACTTGGAAGAAGCGGAATGGGAAAAAGACGCATAGCTTTGGCAAAAAGCTTTAATCTTAGCTTTAAAAGAGTTGGCTCAGCAATTAAGTTTTGCCAAATTGCAAAAAGCCAGGCCATGCTTTATCCACGCTTTGGCGATAGCTATCTTTGGGATGTTGCGGCGGGGGATTTTTTGGTTGTGCAAAGTGGTGGAGAGATAATTGACCTAAAAACTAAAAAAAGACCCCTTTACAATGGCAAAAAGCTTCTAAACTCGCCATTTGTTGCCATTGATAAAAATAGCATTCATTTAAAAGAGCAAACTTTAAATAAAATTGATGAGATTTTAAAAATTTAATGCGAGCTTTTAACAGCTAGTGAAATTTAAAAACTATTGCGACTACAAAACTTCTTACTTTTATTTGACATCGTTTTTATATCCTAAATCTGTAAGTTTTTTCATAGAGTTTTCATCGCCCAGATACTCAAATGTCATATATAGGTAGTTTAAGTTTTTGGGATTAAGCCCTTTTTTGACTACTTTTTTAGTTAAATTTAACCAAAAAGTGCGGTGCGTTTTATATTTTTGTAAGTTTAATAAATTTAAAAGCTCCTTTTGGTGTGTAGTTTTGATATTTAAGGCTATATTTTTATCTCGAAAAATCTTCGTAAAACAAAACCAAATATCCATTCCAAGGCGATCATTTATAAGACAATTTTTATCAAGCAAATAGTCAAAAACTTTAAATTTCTCCTCTCCTAAAGCCAAATTTAAAAGCCCAGTATCCTCATATAAAAAAACTGTATTTTTATCCAACCCCTCATCAAAAAACTCATTTAAAATAGCGATAGTTTCATCTTCGCCTATATTTTTATCTGTCAAAACAGCCGGCACATAAACATTAAATTTAAAAGCCCTTTCATCAGCGCAAAAAAGCATATCTTCCATCAAGATACTATTTGTGGTTTTGTGGTTTTTTATAAAAGGGCTAATGCCTTTGCTATCGTTTTGAAAACTTAGTGTTTTATCACTTCCTAAAATCTCTAAAACTTTGTTTTCATCAACATTTTCAATGGCGTTATTTAAATCATCTACGCTAAATTTTTGCTGACTTTGTTTAAACTCAAATTTGGAACAATTAACATCTTTAAAATACAAACTTTTAATTTCATCGTAAGTAAAAGCGTTTAAATTTAGAGCCAAAAAAATTAAAAACACTATCTTTTTCAAAGTATCACAACCTCAGTTTCTAAATTTATGCCAAATTTTTCAAAAACTCGTTTTTTAGCTAAATTTATCAAAGACAAAGCCTCATCAAAAGTCCCGCCACCATAATTAATGAGAAAATTTGCATGCTCTTGGCTAAACCCGCAGTTTCTGATTTTATAACCTTTTAAACCACATTCATCAATTAATTTACCAGCGCTTAATCCAACGGGGTTTTTAAAACAACTTCCAAAACTATTTCCACGCGGTTGATTTGCTCTTTTTTTTGAAATTTTAATGCTTAAGCTCTCATCAAAGCCTTTTAAAATTCTAAATTTAGCACTTTTTATCACGCCTTTTATCTTGCTTTTTCGGTAAGAAAATTCTAATTCATCTTTTTTAAACTCGCCAAAATTTGTTAAGACACTTATTAAATTATTAGAAATTTCATACCCTAAAAGCCCCGCATTCATGGTTATTAATCCACCTAATGTTCCAGGAATTCCTTTTAAAAACTCAAAATTTGCTAAATTATTTTTTTTTGCAAAATTATAAATTTTAGCACTTTTTGTCAAGCCGCCAATTTCTAAAATTTCACCATCAAATTTTATATAATCAAATTCGCTACTTAAAATACCTAGTTTTGGTGGATTTGGCGAGATTAAAATGTTATTTGCACCACCAATTATAACTCCGTTAAACTCACCAAAATCCCCACTTAAAACTTCTACTTTAAAAACTCCACCTATTTTAATAGAACTAAATTTACTAAAGTTAATTTCTTTAACTAACAAAATCTAAAATCTTTATATTCAGTTGGTATTAGCGAAGCAAATGCATCAATTTTTTCTTTATAAAATCCGTACTTATAGCCTATCTCAAATAGTTTATTTACAGCTTTTAACTGAATTTCACTCATTGAAACTGAAGTATCGTTTGCATATAAATTTAAGTATTTATCTAGTTTTTTATCATCAACTCTAACTAAATTTCTCTCAATTAGCATTTTGCTTAAAAGAGTTTTATGCTTTGTGGCAATTTCAACTGCTTTTGTTAAAACTCTTTGACACTCTATGGCATCTGTTAAAGGCAAACTTCTTCTAAGTGCCATTCCACCAAGTGGCAAAGGTAAATTTTCATCACCTCTTAGCTCTTGCCAAATATCCCAAACCTCTCTTTCAACTTCTAAATTTTCATTAAATTCTAAAATACTTTCATGTATCAAAACTCCAGCATCAACTTCACCATTTAAAACCGCATTTTCAATCTCTAAAAAGTTTTTATAAACAGGTCTGGCATCTGGATAAGCTATCCTAAAAAGCAAAGCATTTGTAGTATGCTCACCACTTAGTGCAACTTTAAAATTCTTTTTAAGTTTTGACCCTTTTTTCTTTATGAGTTTTGGACCATATCCCTCACCAAAACTAACTGCTGTTTTTAAAAGTGCATAGTCATTTGCAATCAATGGATAAACACTAAAACTTATCGCACAAACATCATATTCGCCATTTAATGAGGCTTTATTTAAAGTTTCTATATCATCGGCCTTGTTTTTAAAACTTAAAATTTCACTATCAACCCAACCAAATTTAATAGCCATATACATAAAAATATCATCTGCATCTGGAGAGTGTGCCACAGATATGTTTTTTAACATAAAAAATCCTTTATTAGTTTTAAACTAGTATAATATATTTTTACTTACCTTAAAGTAAAATTTCATTATAATACGTAAATTTAATAAAAAGGCAAATAAATGGATGAAAAAAAGAAAAAAGCACTTGATTTAGCCCTGAAGCAAATCGATAAATCATTTGGCAAAGGCACACTTCTAAGGCTTGGAGATAAAGAAGTTGAGCCAATTGATAGTATCTCAACAGGATCTCTTGGGCTTGATATAGCTCTTGGAATTGGTGGTGTTCCAAAAGGTAGAATTATCGAAATTTATGGACCAGAAAGTAGCGGTAAAACAACCCTTACGCTCCACATTGTAGCTGAGTGCCAAAAACAAGGTGGAGTTTGTGCATTTGTCGATGCAGAACACGCTCTTGATGTAAAATATGCTGCAAATTTAGGCGTAGATACTGAAAATTTATATGTTTCACAGCCTGATTTTGGCGAGCAAGCCCTAGATATAGTTGAAACACTAGCAAGAAGTGGTGCTGTTGATTTGATAATTGTCGATAGTGTTGCAGCACTTACTCCAAAGACTGAAATTGAAGGAGATATGGGTGATACTCATGTTGGACTTCAAGCAAGACTTATGTCTCAAGCTCTTAGAAAACTTGCCGGAATTGTGCATAAAATGGGCACAACTGTTGTATTTATAAATCAAATCAGAATGAAAATAGGAATGATAGGCTATGGCTCACCAGAAACTACAACCGGTGGAAACGCACTTAAATTCTACTCATCTGTAAGACTTGATGTAAGAAGAATAGCAACTTTAAAACAAAATGATCAAAGCATAGGAAACAGAGTAAAAGTAAAAGTTGCAAAAAATAAAGTAGCTCCACCATTTAAACAAGCTGAGTTTGACATAATGTTTGGCGAGGGAATTAGCAAAACTGGTGAAATAATTGATTATGGTGTAAAGCTTGATATCATTGATAAAAGTGGTGCTTGGTTTAGCTATAAAGCCGATAAACTCGGTCAAGGAAGAGAAAACGCAAGAAATTTCTTACTACAAAATCCAGAAATTTCAAAAGAGATAGAAAATCAAATTTTAGAACATTTGGGAGAACAAGGAATTCTATCAAGTGGCGATGATGACGAAATACAGGAGCAAAATGATGATTAGTATAAGTGATGTTTACGCAAACGAAGTTTTAGATAGCAGGGGAAATCCAACTGTTAAAGTAACTGTTTACCTAAGTGATGGAACAAAAGCCGATGCAATCGTGCCAAGTGGTGCAAGTACTGGAAAAAAAGAAGCACTTGAACTAAGAGATGGCGATAAAAAAAGATTTGGCGGCAAAGGTGTTTTAAAAGCGTGTGAAAATGTTATAACTACAATTGCTGATGGCATTATAGGACTTGATCCTTTTGATCAAGGGTTTTTAGACTCAGTTTTACTTGAACTAGATGCTACAAAAAATTACTCAAAACTAGGAGCAAATGCAACTTTAGGTGTATCTATGGCTGTAGCAAAAGCAGCGGCAAAAAGCCTGGATTTACCACTTTATAGATACTTAGGCGGTGTAAATGCTAGTGTTTTGCCAACTCCAATGTTTAATATCATAAATGGTGGAGCTCATGCAAATAATAGCGTTGATTTTCAAGAGTTTATGATAATGCCTTTTGGATTTGAAACTTTTAATGATGCTCTAAGAGCTGCTGCTGAAATTTATCAAAATTTAAAAAACTTACTTAACGAGCTTGGTCATAGTACAGCAGTTGGTGATGAGGGAGGATTTGCTCCAAATTTAAAAGACAATGAAGAGCCTATTAAATTAATACTAAAAGCTATCAAAAAATCAGGTTATGAGCCTGGAAAAGAGATAAAAATAGCTCTTGATGTTGCTTCAAGCGAACTTTTTAAAGATGGTTTTTACCACTTAGAAAATAAAAAATTTACCTCAGATGAACTAATAAGCAAATATGAAGATTTATGCCAAAAATATCCGATTTACTCTATAGAAGATGCTCTTGATGAAGATGACTGGGAAGGTTGGAAAAAACTTACTAAAAAACTTGGAGATAAAGTTCAACTTGTTGGAGATGATCTATTTGTAACAAATGAAGAAATCTTAAGAAAAGGTATAGAAGATGGTGTTGCAAATGCAATATTAATAAAACCAAATCAAATTGGCACTTTAACCCAAACCCTAAAAGCTATAAGATTAGCCCATAGAAATGGTTATAAGACCATTATAAGCCATAGAAGTGGTGAAAGCGAGGATAGCTTTATAGCCGATCTTGCAGTAGCTGTAAATGCAGGTCAGATAAAAACAGGTGCAACAGCAAGAAGCGAAAGAAATGCTAAATATAACCGCTTGCTTGATATCGAAGAGATAACAGATGAATATCTAGGAGATAAAATTTAAAATTTTATGAAATTTTATAAAATTAAACTTATTGGCAAGATATTTGTAGCCGTTATTTTAGTGATAGGGCTTGGTATTTTTATAGGAGATGGACTATTTGGTAACCGTTCTTATATAGTTTTAAAAAATCTCCAAAGCCAAAAAGCTTTTCTTTATAAAGACATTATAAGACTTGAAGAAGAAAACGCAAAACTTCAAAAAATCTATTTAGAAAGGGCTTCTTTAAGCCCTGATTATAATTTATAGGGGTTTTATGAAAACTATTTTAATAATAGCAGGAAGTGATAGTGGTGGTGGAGCGGGCATTCAAGCAGACATTAAAACGGCTGAATATTTTAAAGTTTTTAGCACAACAGCCATCACAGCAGTTACTGCTCAAAATAGCCTTGGCGTAGAAGCTGTTTTTGATCTACCTACTGATTTTATACAAAAACAACTTGATGCTATTACAAAAGATTTTAAAATAAATGCCGTTAAAATAGGAATGCTCTCAAATAAAGATGTAATTGATCTAACCTATGAGTTTATAAAAGATCTTAAAATTCCTATTATTTTAGATCCTGTTTTTATCTCAAAAGCCGGTTCAACGTTAATGAGTGATGAAAATATAAGCTATTTAAAAAATATTTTTGAATTTGCTACGATAATAACACCAAATTTATATGAAGCAAAAAAGCTTTTTAAAACAAAACCAAATGGTGATTTTGAAGTTATCGCACCTTGCGACACCGTTATCACAAATATAAAAAATGGTAATTTAAGCATTGATAAGCTTTATTATAAAAATGGTTTAATTAAAGAGTTTAAAACTAAATTTATAGATAGTACAAACTTACATGGAACAGGGTGTTCGTTCTCAACTGCAATTGCTGCAAATTTAGCTCTTGGAAAAAATATAGAAGAGGCAATTTTATTGGCTAAAAACTACATTTATAATGCTATAAAATTTGCTCCAAAATTAGGAAATGGAAAAGGTCCAATAAGACATAATCTAAATGGATTTATGTCTTAAAATTTTAAAGTCTTACTACTAAATTTAATAAATTTATATTACTTCTATATGTAAATTTTGCATAACCTTAAAAACCATCTCTTGCATTTTTAAATTTGGCGATGAGGTAGCTTTTTTATCAACTAAAATTTTACTTTTTGGACTTGCAGCTTTTGCAATAATTGCATTTGATATCACGCAAATATCACTTACAAGACCACAAATTTCAATACTCTCATAAATAAAAGGTTTATTTTCTATAAAATGCAAAAGTTCTTTTGAGGCAAAAGTTTCTTTCTCAATACAGGGGTAGTTTTTAGAAATTTCTTTTATTTCTCCATAAATTTCATGCCCAGAAGTGCCTTTTACACAGTGTTTTATAGGAAGATGCTCGCCTTCAATTGTATTTAAATAATCATCCTCATGAGTATCTAAAGTAAAAATAATATCATCATTTTTATACTCATTTATTTTTTCCAATATAACTTTTTCTAGTTCTTTAGCTTTTTCAAAACCCAAACTTCCACAAACAAAATCATTTTGAAAATCAACAACAACCAAAAGTCTTTTCATTTTTATTCCTTTTTTCAAAAATTTATATAAATTTACCAAAATTTTATAAACACTTCTTACAAAACATCTTGTTTTTCAAAAGTCTTACTTATATTTAAATTAAATGCTTTTGAGCTTATCGTTACTTCATCGCCTATTTTAAGCCCAAGATCACTTGCCAATGCAACTTCTGTAATTTGCTGACCAACTGAAACAGTGGCTATAAAAATCGTATCAATTTTTTCTAGATTTAACAAAGTGCCTGAAAATGCAAATTTTTGACTTCCACTTGTTTTTAGTAAAATTTCTTTTGGAGTGCCCTTTTTAACAATTTTTCCATTTTTTAAAACAAACATATAATTTGCAAGTTTATAAATTTCATTTGGATCATGGCTTACTAAAATCGTAGTTGTTTTAAACAAATCTTGAATTTTTGAAATTTCATCTTGAAGTCTAGCTCTAAGATGTGGATCAAGTGCTGAAAGTGGCTCATCAAGAAGCAAAAGCTTAGGCTTTCTCATCATTGCCCTACCAAGCGCAACGCGTTGCTTTTGTCCCCCACTTAAATTTGTAGGATATCTATCTTTTAAACTCATAAGACCTAGCATATCTAAAAGCTTATTGCAATGATTTATATCTTTTTCTACAAACAAAAAATTATCTTTTACACTTAAATTTTCAAATAAGGCATAATCTTGAAAAACAAAACCGATTCTTCTTTTTTGTGGACTTAAAAATATCTTTTCATCTTGCCAAATTTCATCATCAACTTTTATAAAACCATTTGCTTTTTCAAGTCCAGCAAGACATCTTAAAATAGTTGTTTTGCCACTCCCACTTTCTCCGCTTAAAGATATAAAACTTCCACTTTTAAAGCTAATTTTTACATTAAGCTCCATATTTTCATTAACACCAAAAAGCTCTTTTTTTAAACTAAACTCTATCATTTTTTAGCCTTTTGATTAAACAAATATACACTTAAAAGCACCACAAAACTCATAACTAACATTATAAAACTATAAATATGAGCCGATTTAAAATCTAAAATTTCACTAAACTCATATATGGCTATACTAGCTACTTTAGTCTCTCCACTTACTCCGCCCCCAACCATCAAAACTATACCAAACTCTCCAATTGTGTGAGCAAAAGTAACAACTAACGCTGTTAAAAGAGATGGTTTTATGTTTGGCAAAGCTACTTTAAAAAGTGTTGTAAATTTACTTTTTCCACTCAAATATGAAGCTTCAATAACATTCTTATTTAAACTTTCAAAGCCACTTAGAAGTGGTTGAAACATAAAAGGAAGTGAATAAATACAACTTGCAAAAACAAGTCCCCAAAAAGTAAAAACTAACTGAATTCCAAAATGTTCATATAAAAAGCCACCTATGAAGGAATTTTTTGAAAATGCAAAGAGGATGTAAAAACCCATAACCGTAGGTGGCAAAACTAGTGGCAACGCACAAATACTTTGAATAAGTGGTTTAAATTTACTTTTACTTTGACTTAAATTCCAAGCAAAAGGAAGAACCACGAAAAAAAGCACTATGGTTGTGATGAAAGCTAATTTTAAAGAAACTATAAAAGGAGTAAAATCTAACCCTTGCATAATTTTATCCTTAAATTTAAACTTTTAAATTTCATTAGCTCACACCACAAACATATCTGTTGCTTTTATTAAAAAAGTAGCCTCATCGCCACTTTTTAAATTCAGTCTTTTGGCTGAGTTTGTAGTTATTAAACTTATTATCTCAACATTGCTACTTTTATAAATGCCACAAATTTTAGTTAAAATTTCACCCATTTCAACCAAATTTATAATTACTTTTATTTGATTTGAATAGCTTAAAGTATCACATTTGCCAACCAAAACTGCAACAACGCTTTCTTTAAAGCCTATCTCAATCTCATCACCTATATCAAAATCAGCGCTTAACATTACAAGACTAAGATTTCCTATACAAGAATCTAAAAAGAGATGGGATAAGTCCCCACACTCTTTTATATTAGTAACTTTTGCTTTTATTTTATTCATTTTTATTCATAGCCAAACTCGGCAAATATAGCTTTTGCTCTATCGCTTTGAATAAACTCAAAAAACTCTTTTGCCAACTTATCGTTTTCATGTCCTTTTAATAAAATCATACCTTGATCAAGTGGTGCATAAAGTGCTCTATCAACTTCTACAAAATTTTCATCTTTTTTATACTTATCTTTTCCAACCAAGCCTGATTTTGGGATAAAACCTATATCAGCTGCACCTGAAATAACATGTGGCATAACACCTGATATGCTTTGTGCATAGACAAGTTTTTTCTCTATATCATTGTAAATTCCAGCATTTTCAAATGCTTCTTTTGCTGCAATTCCATAAGGTGCGGTTTTTGTATTGCCAACTGAGATTTTTTCTATACTTTTATCTTTTAAAAGATTCATAACGTCGCTTAAATCTCTTTTTTTATCACTAAATGCAACTAAAACACCTCTTGTGTAAGGAACCACTTGGCCACTTGCACTAAAACCTTTTTCGTTTAAGTCATTTGCAAATTTCATATTTGCCGCCATAAAAATAGCATAGTCTGCACCTGCTTGAATTTTTGCACTAAGCTGGCCGCTACTTCCAAGATCTGCTACAACATTATCGCTTTTTCTATCTTTTAAAAACTCTATTTTTAGTTCCTCAAAAACATAGCCGATATTTGCCGCAGCAGCTATTTTAATCTCAGCTGCACTTAAAATACAAACACTAAAAGCTAACGCTAAAAATTTTTTCACCTCTATCCTTTTTTATTAGATATTAAAATTTTTGTAAAATTTACAAACAAACTAGTTATATTTTACTCCACGCCAACCATAACTTCGCTTGATTTTATGATAGCACTTGCCTCATCACCTACTTTTAAATCAAGTTTTTTAACTGAGTTTAAAGTAATAATTCCTGTTATTATCTCACCATCGCCCAAATCAAGGCAAACCTCTGCATTAACTTCACCTTTTTTAATTGAAACAATTTTTCCTTTTAATACATTTCTAGCACTGATTTTAAGCTCACCCAAACCAAACATTATCGAACTTGATTTAATGATGGCAAAAACTTCATCGCCTAATTTTAGATTTAGATTTGAAACTGAATTTTTTGTGATGATAGATGTTATCTTTGTGCCATTTGATAGCTTTAAAACAACTTCTTCATTAACAGCTCCAGGAGTTAAACTTTCAACTTTGCATTTAAGTATATTTCTAGCACTAATTTTCATCTTAAATTCCTTTTTAAACTTAAAATTTATTTAAGTTAGTTTAGCCAAAATCATCTTAACTTTAAATTAAAAATTGATTATATTTAAGTAAATTTAAACTTTTTAGATGAAATTTTAGTTAAATTATAAAAAATAAAACAAGGAGGTTTTAAAATTATTTTTTATATTTTATACTTAGAAGTCCGCCCATTGCAGCTTTATACAGCATATCAATATTTTCTTTTGTATTATCAAGAGAGTCTTTAATTAAAATATTTCTTCCTAAATTCATCTCATCAGTCACTCCAATATATCCTAAAAATGTTGTGAATGTATCTAAAGACGAACCATATTTATCAATAACTTTAACTCCATTTATACTATCATCTAATATCATAAAAAGCATTTTTGAATTTTCTATTTTCTTGCTATCAACTCCATTGGCAACCATATAAGGCATTAAATGATCATTTTGTATTACGATAATAGTATTTTTAGAGTATTTTGACGATCTTATTTTATTTATAAACTCACCTAGTAAAAAATCTGTGCATTTAACTGCATTTAACATTTCATTTGAAGATAAACCTAATAGCTCATTGCACTTCTTTGATACAAATCCATCTGGTACATGCATACTTACATTTAAAATAACTTGCAAAAATTTATCTTTTCTTTCAGACATTTTGATAAAGTCTTTAAATGCAAAATTAAAAAGCTCATCATCATCAACACCCCAAGAGTTAATATTTTTAGCGCCTCTTTTTATAAGCTCATTTTTACCATACATTTCATCATAGTTTCTACTTTTTAAAAACATATCTGTATTTTGAAAGCCTAAATCCGCTCCTTTTATAAAATATGTATGATATCCTAACTTTTGCAAAAAATCAGGAGCGCAAATTATATTTGATTTTGGGAATTTTGGTTTAGCGTTTTCTAGATTAAAATTACCGTCATCTTTTTTCTTTCCATATTTTGTTAAAAAATAAGGCAATCCACATTGGCTAGCAAATAATCCCTCAATTGTTATGCCAGCACCTTGAGGAATTTGATTTATATTTATAAAATCTAGCCTATTATCAAAAGAGTTTAAATTTGGAGTAAGTTCTTTGTAATTTGTGGTAAAGCTTCTACTAAAACTTTCTAAGTAAATATAAACTATATTTTTATTAAAATTAGCATTAAATATTTTTGGTTTTGAGAGTGATTTTTCTAAATTTTCACTAACTTTTGGATGAAATTGTGGATTTAAAAATTGATAAATTTCTATAATGGACTTTGTAAGAGGATTAAAATATATAGCTAAACAGATGAAAAAAAGGCAATACACTTCTGCAAATCTCAAATGTTTGCCATAAAAAGATATTTTTTTATATAAAATAATACAAAATAAAACAATAGCCAATATAAACAATAAAACTAACGCTATACTCTTCCAAAAAGTTGCTATTGGAGTACCAGCTAGACTAATTAATATTATGTTCACAATAGAAATATTTAAAAAATTTCCAGTATAGTGATATAAAAGATAATTAAATAAGGTTATTAATAAAAATATAAATGAAAAAAATATACCAAAAATTATAAAAATTCTAGATTTTGTAAAAAATAAAAGAAATAAAAACAGTGTAAAAAATAGTATAGAATACATATAAATAAAAAAAGCCCTAAAAACTTAGGGCTTTTGTTAGATTGGTAATTAATAAAATATTACCATTTAACTCCAACACCGCTTATAGCTACTTCACCCTCGTCTGAATCGTCATCTTGATACACAGCATCTTTTGTTGCTGTTGCAGCTGACACAAGCTTGCTATAACCAAATTTTCCTTTTATTAGTTTTTGAACTGAACCGTTGTTTAAAACTTTTTGGCAAACTGCTGCACCCTTATCATCGCCCTCTTCAACTTTTAAAAATGCTGGTTTGTTTGTAGTAGCAGCATAGTCTGTAAGAGTAAGCTTTAAGCACTTTTTACCTGCTGCAGCTATTTGTCCTTCTGGACTAGCTGTTAATCTACCAGTTGTTGCATCCGCAGTTCCTGCTTTTGCTGCTAGAAACTGAACATTACTCATATCAGCAAAATTCTTAGCAAATTTAGCTTGTGAAGTATAGTATGAACCCAAGTCACTTATAAATGTTGTAAGATTTGTAGCTGCTTTTGCAACTTCTGCATCATCTCTTGTAGCTGCTAGTCTTGGGATAGCAACTGCTGCTAAAATACCTAAAATTACGATCACGAAGATCAACTCAATCATTGTAAAACCTTTTTTCATGGCTTTCTCCTTAAATTGTATTTCACTTTACATACCCTTATGTAAAATGTTGAGAGAATTATAACAAGTTTTTATCTTAAATGCAAATTTTAATACAAAAGTCCCTAAATATGGCGGTTTAAAATTTTTCATTTATTTTAAATTTGCAAAAATTTCTAAAAATTCATAAATTTTTCAAGCACTAAAATCTCTTTTTTATCAAAAATAGTGCGAATATGTTTGGTGGTAATAATATATACCAATAAATTTGCAAATAAGCTAAAATCCACACAATAAAAGCCAAAATTTTTAAATTTCAGCTTTTAAATTTTATAAATTTATTATTTATCCAAAAAGTGATTTTAGATCTTTTACCAAGTCTTTATTATCATCAGCTGTTTGTTTGCCATTTTCAACAAGTTGTATTTCAAGTCCTGTTATCATTGAAGCTAAGCGGATATTAATACCATCTTTTCCTATAGCTTTACTTTTTTGATCGCTGTTTAAATGAACCATTGCTTTATTGCCATCTATTCTAACTGAGCTAATTATCGCAGGTGCCATGGCGCGAGAGAGCATTATTTCAGGCTGAGATGAATACTCTATAACATCGATATTTTCATTTTTTATCTCTTTGCTTACTGCATCTATTCTTACACCTTTTACGCCAACTGTTGCGCCTATTGGATCAATATTTGGAGATATAGAAGATAGCGCTACTTTTGCTCTTCGTCCTGGAATTCTTGCACTTGCTTTTACTATAACGCTTCCATCTTGAATTTCTGGAACTTGTGATTTTAGAAGTGCTTCTAAAAATTTCGGACTTGTTCTTGAAATTTCAATTCTAACGCCTCTTTTTTTATCTATAAAAACTTTTCTTATAACTGCTCTTACAACATCACCTACTTTAAATTTTTCATCTTTTATTCTGTTTTTTCTAGGCATAAAAGCTCTTAAATCATCAAATTCTATATAAGTAGTTTCCTCATCATCTATAAAAACAACATTCCCAAAAATTAAACTATCTACTTTTTGACTATATTTTTCATAAGCTTTTTCTTCTAAAAGCTTTTCTATATGATAATTTAGCTCTTTTGCTAAATTTGCAGATGCGGTGCGGCCATAATTTTCTATATCTATTTGTGAGCTTAGCTCATCGCCTACTTCAGCACTATTATCTATCTTTTTAGCTTCACTTAATGAAACAGTGTGCGAGTCGCCTTTATACTCACTATCTGCTACTATTAAAATTTTTTGAAAAAGATCTATTTTTTTAGAAGTTTCGTTAAAAACAGCGTCATATTCATAATTTTCTCCAAACATTCTTTTAGCTGTATTTATAAATGCAGTTTGAACTGTTTCTTTTACATCTTTTATCTCTAAATTTTTTTCATTTGCGATTGATTCGATTATATCGCCTATTTTTTCCATATTTTTCCTTTTTTAACACTGATATTTTTTTGATTTAAATTTGAAAGGATTGTAATTATACTATTTTTACTCTTTTGTTTTGTTTAAACGAAATTTTACATAAAATTTGATATACTCACAAATTCAAAATAGTAAAGGCAAAAAGTAAAAGGAGTTAAAATGGAGTTAAAAATAGCAAGAAGCGAGCTAAGCAAAGCTCCTAATAATATATCTTTAAGTGATATTGAAAAAGAAGTCGCCAAAACAGGTCAAAGGATATTTTATTTTGATAGAGAAAATCAACACAAAGACTTAATCGCTTTAATAGAGCATTTTAAGAAAAAAAATATGAGCGCATATCTAAGAACTGTAAAGTATGGTCTTGATGAGAATGAATTTATGTATGAGGTTCATATACTTTGAGTAAATTACTCTTTATTCAAACTCTAGGTTGTGCGATGAATGTCAGAGACTCTGAACATATCATCGCAGAACTTAAAAAAGAAGATGATTATATTTTAACAGATGATATTTCAAAAGCGGACTTAATACTTATAAATACTTGCTCAGTTAGAGAAAAGCCTGTTCATAAGCTTTTTAGCGAAGTTGGAGGATATGAAAAAGTAAAAAAAGATGGAGCTAAAATTGGAGTTTTAGGTTGCACTGCAAGTCACTTGGGAAAAGAAATTTTTAAAAGGGCTCCGTATGTTGATTTTGTTTTAGGAGCTAGAAACACATCTAAGATTACAAAAGCTATAAATTCTCCAAAATTTATAAGCACAGATATTAATTATGATGATAGTGAGTATGCCTTTGGCGAGTTTAGAAGTAGTCCTTATAAAGCTTACATTAATATAATGATAGGATGTGATAAAAAATGCACCTATTGCATCGTCCCACAAACTAGAGGCGATGAGATATCAATACCTTTAAATTTAATTTTAAAAGAAGTCCAAAAAGTTGCAGATAATGGCGCAAAAGAGGTATTTTTACTTGGACAAAATGTAAATAACTATGGAAAAAGATTTTCAAGTTTTCATGAAAAGATTGATTTTAGTGATTTGTTAGTAAAAATTAGCGAAGTTAAAGGAATTGAAAGAATTCGCTTTACAAGCCCACATCCGCTTCACATGGATGATAAATTTTTAGATGTTTTTACAAATAATGATAAAATATGCAAATCAATGCACATGCCTTTACAAAGTGGATCAAGTGCGATTTTAAAGGCGATGAAAAGAGGATATACAAAAGAGTGGTTTTTAAATAGGGCTTTAAAATTAAGAAAAATATGCCCTGAAGTTAATATTAGCACCGATATAATCGTAGCATATCCTGGTGAAAGTGATGCGGACTTTAAAGATACAATAAAAGTTGTAAATGAAGTAGAATTTGAGCAAATTTTTTCATTTAAATTTAGTCCTCGCCCCTTAACTCCAGCCGCTAATTTACCTCTAATTGATGATGAAATAGCTAGCAAAAGACTAACTTTTTTACAAAATAGACAAAATGAAATTTTAGATAAAATCATGCAAAATCAAGTTGGAAAAATATTTGATGTATATTTTGAAGAGCTTCGCCCAAATATGCAAGTAAGTGGTAGAAGTTTTTCAAATTTTAATGTTTTAGCTAATGGCACGGAAGAGCTTTTAGGTAGGACAAAAAAAGTTTTGATCAAATCTGCTAAAAGAATGGTTTTGGATGGCGAAATCATCTCTTAAGCTTTTTTTTATTAAATGGATAGCTTATCTTGTTATTTGGTTGATTTATCTAACTTGCAAAAAGAAATTTACTCCTACAAATTTGCCCTCAAAACCTTGTGTGGTTGTTTTTTGGCATGGAAGACTTGCTATGATGAGCTTTGCTTACAGACATTGGTGGAGTAAAGCCTTTAATAAACAAAAGCAAGGCAAAGTTATCATTTCAGATCATAAAGATGGTGAGATCATCACTCAAATCATATCAAAATTTGGAATTGGTGCTATTAGAGGAAGTAGTTCAAAAGGTGGGGCAAGAGCTTTAATAAATGCTTTTAAAGAGATAAGAAATGGAGTTGATGTTATCATAACTCCAGATGGTCCAAGAGGTCCAAAACACAGTGTTGCCGATGGCGCGGTCATCATAGCTCAAAAACAGCACCTTGAAATTTATGCACTTAATTATGAGGCTAGTAAATTTTGGCAGTTTAAAAGCTGGGATGAGATGATACTTCCAAAACCGTTTTCAACTATGTATTATAGCCTAAGCAAGCCTTTTAGCGTAGAAAATTTAGAGCTTGACGCGGCAAAAGAAAAGATTAAAAATGAGCTTTTTAAACTGGCTGGAAAGTAAAAAATTTTTTTATATGCTTTAAAAGCTGTTGCAAAACTTTACCTAAAAGTTGAAATAAAACAAATCTCTTATGAAGATAAAATTCTCTCTATCCACAAAAAACCATTAAAGACTATAAAGCTGGAAATATAAAAGCTTACGATAATATGAAAGAATTAAGAGCCTCACTTGATGAAATATAAAATCATATACTCTAAAAATTTTAAAACATCTTTTAAAAAATTAACTACACAACAAAAAGATTTAACAATAAATTTATTAGAAAAACTGGCAAAAGATGAAACTTTAGATAAAAAATATAAAGACCACCAATAAAAGGAAAACTAAAAAGTTTTAGAGGTTGCCATATAATGCCAGATTTAGTTTTAATATATAAAAAAGATGATGATATTTTAATTTTAGAAGCTATCGATATAACAAAACATTCAAAATTATTTTAAATACTTAGTGTTTGTTTTAAGCTTATAAATTTTACTACATGTTTTATTATTTTAAAAATTTAAAGTTAATAAAATTTATTATTGCCAAGTGTTTACCTATTTTAAATATAATTTTGCTTAAGTAATAAGATCATATTTGAACTTCCTTTGACTTCTAAGAAAATTTTTCTTAGAAGTTTTTGTTTACAAAAACCTTGTTTTTTAGGCTCTTTGGTTAACACTTAGCAACAAAATAGCCGCAAAATGGCAAATTTAAGATAACTTTAAGCAAATATTTCAAATTTTTATGCTACTATTACATCTAACAATTTATTTTAATTGAAAAAAGGAGTTCTAAATGAAATTAGTTAAACTAAGTTTAATCGCCGCAATGGCAACAGGTATTATGGCTACTACTGCTTCAGCTACCCCACTAGAAGAAGCTATCAAAGATGTAGATGTAGGTGGAATGCTAAGAGTAAGATATACTAACGACAGTAGCAAAAATGTTAATGAAAACAGAACAGGAGATAGCAACTGGAATTTCAAAGGCGAGCTTAACCTAAAAACAAAAATTGACGATAACTTCTTTGCAGTTGCAGGTATAAGATATCTAGATACTGATAGATCAACATCATTAAGTGGAAAAAATACAAGAGGTGATGGATTTGATTTAAATAGAGCGTACTTTGGCTATGCAGTAGGAAATACTGTTGTTCAAGTTGGTCGTCAAGATGTTGGAGCATTCTTTACAGATGATATGTTTGGCGATGGTATAAAAGTTCTAAATAGCGATATTGAGGGCTTAACTCTTGCTGCTTTATGGATGGATGCCTTAGAGAGAGATAGTGATATCGGAACATTAGGAATAAGAGATGGTAAAAAGAAAGAAGTTACAGATCACAACCTTTATGGTGTAGCAGCTCTTGGTAGTTATGACCCAGTAAGTTTCCAAGTATGGTATGCTATACTTCAGGATGTAACTGATCTTTTCGCAGTTGAACTTGCTACATCATTTGATGTTAATGAGGATGTAAATCTTAATGCAAAATTCCAATATGCTTTTTCTGATATTGATGGCTCTTTCAAAAAAGATTTGAACAATATTGTAGATGATGCAGATTTTTATGGTATTGAGCTTGGAACAGAACTATATGGTGTAGATTTAACAGCTGGATATGTTGATTTCTCAACTAAAAAAGATAAAGTATCTTTAGTATCTTTCGAAGATAGCGGTAGCTTTATAAAACCAGGTGAAGAGTTAGTTGACTATACTCTATTTAATGGTGAAAACAACTACTGGTTTATAACAGCTGGATATACTATCCCAGATACTAGTGTAAGAATCGGTGCTGACTATCTTGATGGTAAAAATAAAGTTGTTGACGAAAAAACAAAAATGAAAGAAATAGTTGGTAGATTAGAGTATGCTCACTCAGATAAACTTAAATTCAAAACATGGTATTCACATGTAAAAGAGGGTGATGAGAAAAACGATAGAGTTAGATTTGAAGCTAAATATTCATTCTAATCTTTCTTACTCAAGTGAGAGCTTTAGGCTCTCACTTTATTAATTATTAACTTACATCTAGGAAAACCTATGAAAAAACTACTTAAATTTTCATTTTTAGCATGTCTTTTTATCTCTTTTTGCGATGCAAACGATGAAACTTATATATTTGAAGCAAAAGGCGAATTTGCAAAAGAACTAAAAGCTTTAGTTGAAAAACATTCTAAAGATGAAGGCGTTGAAGTTAATGTCTATAGTGCCACTCCAAATGTTGGAGATAGTAGATTTTTAGGTATTGGTATTAATAAAAACATTGATTATTCCACTGAGCAAGGTAAAAAAATCTATGATAAAAAATGTCTTGAATGCCATGGCGAAAAAGGCGATAGAAGATCTTACGCTGGAGTTAGAAAACTATCTAAAATGAGCGGAAAAGAGATTTATTACTCATTTCAAGCATATTATAATGATTCAACTTATGGAAAAGCTGGAAGAATCATAATGCAGCCAATCGCAGCCTCAACATCAAGCGAGGAGTTAGGCTATATAATAGCTTATCTAAAAGGTGAAGATGATTATATATTTAAAGATAAAGCTATGGAAAACACAAATATCTCAAGAAATCCAACAAATCAAGGTACCTATCTTAAATAAGTTTATTATAAAAGCTTAAATTTAAGCTTTTATATTTTATTTTACTTACATTATTATTTTTTGCTATCTGAAAATTTATTAATTTTCGAATTGTTTAATGGTAGCTTCTATTTAATTATTTAGCTATTTATGGAAAATATTTTAATTTTCCTCAACCTTAGGATCTCCAAAAAGTCTAGTTAACTCTTTTAGATTCTTAGTCTCTTCACTTTCTTTAAAATTGTTTGAATTTTTTAGTTCATTCAATAAAAATTTATTTTTTTCTTCTAAATTTTGCGAGTTCAAACTATTTTTTAATTTATTAAATTTTTTTAAATTTGCAAGATCTTTGTTAAATTCATCATCAAAATCTGAGTTATTTAAACTATCATCATTTTCTTGCAGGTCCTTATTTAAATTATCCTCTTTTTTTATAGACAAATCTTTATTAAAACCTTCCGTGGCTGTATTAGAATTTTTATTTATAGTTTCAGATTTTTTATTTTGTAAGTTTTGCTCATTTTCTAACTTAGAAATTTTTATTTTACTATCTTTATTAAAAGTTTTTCTTAAAATTTCCATTATAACTTTTGATGATTTTCTTAAAAACTCACTATCAGACTCATCACCAAATGATGTTATAAATAAAGTATTATCTTTAAAATCATTAAATTTAACGCTTCTTTTAAAGCATTCACCAAGCTCATAGTTTCTATCATAGATATTTGCCAAATACTCATCATATGAGGTTTTTGTTGTTTTTATTTCTGATATTAAGTCTTTTTTATCTTTTTCTAAATTTTTTGAGTCTTTTAAAATATTGTCTTGTTCTTTGTTTGAAACTTCACTCATAACATCATCTATGCTTTTTAAGTTCATTGATTCTATCATTAAAAACAAAGTCATGGCCATGGTAAATCCATTATCGCTTCCCATATTTAGCATAGTTTTAGCTTCACTTAAAACTCTAAAAAACCTCTCGTACATAAAAACATTAAATTTTGGATTTTTGCTTAAAAATTTATCTTTTAAGTTCAAGGTAAGCTGATCAATTATCGAATCTGCCTCATAACTACTTAATTCATCAAGTATGCTTATAACGCCTTTTCTATCTCTTTTTAAAACAATGTTTAGAATTTCATCTATTTTTACAGGATCTACAAGTCCAAGCATGGAAGCAACTTCTTTTGCATTAACACTACCATTTGTAAAGCTTATACTTTGATCAAGCAAGGTTATACTATCTCTTAGTGAGCCTTCCCCACTTCTTGCAATTATTTTCAAAGCCTCATCCTCAAAAGGGGTATTTTCTTTATTTAAAATATTTGCTAGATGGTTTATCACTAAATTTTGAGAAATTGGCTTAAACCTAAAATGCTGAGTCCTTGATAAAATCGTAGCTGGAAGTTTTAATGGATCAGTTGTAGCAAGAATAAATTTAATATGTTCAAGTGGCTCTTCTAAAGTCTTTAAAAACGCATTAAACGCCTCTTTTGTAAGCATATGAACCTCATCAATGATAAATACCTTATAGCGTGAAATTGATGGGTATGTTTTTGTTCGCTCAATGAGTTCTCTAATATCATCTATTTTTCTTCTACTTGCTGCATCCATTTCTATAATGTCAATATGAGCATTTTCATTTGCCATTTTACAACTATCGCAAACTTCGCAAGGATGACTCGTTGGACCATTTTTACAAAGCATAGATTTTGCTAAAATTCTAGCACTACTTGTTTTTCCACTTCCTCTAAGCCCGCTAAAAAGATAAGCATTTGCCAAACGCTTACTATCAAGCGCATTTGAAAGACTTCTTGAAACTGCTTCTTGACCTATAAGCTCATCAAAATTTTTAGGACGATACTTTAAAGATAAAACTTGATACATGTATTTTACTTTAAGTTAAATTTAACTTTTACACTAGCGCCAACTGAAATTACACCATCTAAATTTCCAAAACTATCAGCAGCATTTAGACTTTTTGCATTCATAAAATAGTTTTGCGAATTTGCACCAAGCTCTTCAACCTCTATAATTTCACCTAATTCTTTATTTGAAGCTTCGGCTAGCTTTAAAGCCTTTTGCCTAGCCAAATTTAAAGCTTCTTTTAAAGCTTTATTTTCATAGGTTTTTATCTCATTGTTTTCATAGCTTACATTGATATTTGAAATTCCTGCACTTATCAAGGCATCTATTAGTGAATGAGTTTTATTTATATCATTTATACTAATTCTTGCATTTTTAGATACAGAGTAAATTTTTCCAATAACTTCGCCATTTTTGCTATATTTATCGCGTGAGCTTATAAAAGCTCTTTGTATTTGAATGCTGCTTTTTGAGATGTTTTGTTCTTTTAATAAATCATTAGTTTTTTTTGTGATTTTATCATTTTTTTCTTTTACGTTTAGCAAATTCCCACCATCTGAGTAGATATCTAAATTTAAAACTGCTCTATTTGGTAAAAGAGTTAAATTTGAGTTTCCATAAACTGTTACAAAACCATCAGCCAAAACAAAATTTAACAAAAAAACCATTAAAAATAAAACTTTTTTCACTTCAAATTCCTTTTTTTACTCATTCATTATAGATAAAAGCTCTTCGTTGTTTTTAGTTGTAAGCATTTTTGAATATAAAAATTTAAGTGCTTCTACATCATCCATTGTGGCAATTGCTGAACGCAAAGCCCAAACTTTTTGAAGCATATCAGGAGTTTGTAAAAGCTCTTCTTTTCTAGTGCTTGATTTTAGGATATTAATTGCTGGATAAATTCTTCTTTCGCTTATATTTCTATCAAGTAAAATTTCACTATTTCCAGTTCCTTTAAACTCTTCAAATATAACCTCATCCATTTTTGAACCAGTATCAATTAAAGCAGTTGCTACTATTGTAAGACTTCCGCCCTCTTCTATATTTCTAGCTGCTCCAAAAAATCTTTTTGGTTTGTGAAGCGCATTTGCATCAACACCACCACTTAATACTTTTCCACTACTTGGAGTAACTGTGTTATAAGCCCTTGCAAGACGAGTTATACTATCAAGTAAAATTACAACATCTTTTCCCATTTCAACAGCTCTTTTAGCCTTTTCTATAACAAGCTCACTAACTCTTACGTGATTTATTGCTGGTTCATCAAAAGTTGAGCTAAATACTTCGCCTTTTACTGAGCGCTGCATATCAGTAACCTCTTCTGGTCTTTCATCAACTAACAACACCAAAAGCTCAACCTCAGGATGATTTTTAGCAATTCCATGAGCTAGTTCTTTCATAAGTTCAGTTTTACCACTTTTTGGAGGAGCTACTATAAGTCCTCTTTGACCTTTTCCAATTGGGGTAAAAAGATCAAGCACTCTTCCGGTTAGTTTCATTGCATCGTATTCAAGTTTAAGCTGCTTTGTTGGGAAAAGTGGGGTTAAGTTATCAAAAAGTGGTCTTTGTCTAGCTTCTGCTATTGTTTTATAATTTATCGCTTCTATTTTTAAAAGTGCATAATATTTCTCTTGATCTTTTGGCTCTCTAACCTGACCTGTTACGATATCTCCAACACGAAGAGCAAATTTTCTAATTTGGCTAAGACTTACATACGCATCATTTACACTATCACTTAAATTTGCGTCAATTCCTCTTAAAAAACCATATCCCTCACTTGTAATTTCCAAAATTCCAGTAAATAAAATAAATCCACCCTGCTTTGTTTGTGTTTTTAAAATTTCAAAAATAAGTTCTTGTTTTCTAAATTCTCTTGGATTTTCTATACCCATTTCAGTTGCCATTTGAGCCAAAGACTCAATATCCATTATCCTTAAATCTTCTATTTTATGCCCATCAACAGGTATATGTGTTCGCGTGTGCTGTTTTTTATTATTAGTATTATTTTCCATCTGTCCTTCTTTAAAATCAGAATATAAATTTATGTAGATTTTCAATATAATTGAAGTTTGCATTTTTTACAATGCAAGGTTTATTTTAGTCAAATTTAACTTAATACTTTCTTTATAGGCTTTAAAAAGGCTTTGCTTAAAGACCTAAATAAAACAAAAAAGTAATACTTAGTGAAAAGATAAATCTGGTTTGAAGTGGAATTTTAACATCATTTGATAGAAAAAATTTTATATCATCTCTTAATTCACCTTTAGAAATTTTTGCACAAAAATAAGCTTTACATAAACTATCAAAAAGATATAAGAAATAAAGTGTTATTAAAATAGGACTTTTTAAATTTAAGCAAAAAATACAAAAACTCAAAAATAAAAAATTAAACTGGGTTATTAAAAATAAAAATGGAGATTTTTGCCATTTTTTAGCATAGCTTAAAATCAAGCCTTGTAAATTCTCGCTTTTGTTTAAAAAAATATCAAAACATTCAAAAATAAAAAATATAATTGCTAAACTTTTCATAAATTTACCTCTTTATAATATTAGCATATATTGAATTTAAAGGCTATAATTTGTAAAATACAAGACTAAATTTGGAATAAATTTGTAATAAAAATGGAAAATAAATGGAAAAATGTAATCACTGCCAACTAAGCTTTAATGAAAATGAACTTATTACTGATGAGTTTGGAAATAAATTTTGCTGTAATGGCTGTAAAGAGGTGTTTTACCTTTTAAATAGTGAAGGCTATGCTGAATTTTATGAAAAACTTGGCAAAAATAAACTAGATCCTGTCTCAAGCTTGAAAAAATTTACAAAAGAAAACACCGAGAATTTTTATAAAAATTATGTTAAAAAAACAGATGATGGCTTTAATGAAATTTATATAATAATAGAAGGAATTCATTGTGCTGCATGTGTTTGGCTAAATGAAAAAGTCCTTTTTAACCATCCTGGAATTATCGAAGCTAGCATAAATGCCTCAACTCATAAAGCAAAAATAATCTGGGATGAAAACACCACAAACTTATCAAATATTTTTAACCTTATTAACTCAATCGGCTACAATGCTTTTGCTTATGATCCAAAAAGATCTCAAAAAAGAATGGATGCAAAAAGAAGAGAGTACTATTCAAAGCTCTTGGTGGGAATTTTTGTAACTATGAATATAATGTGGATAGCAGTGGCACTTTATAGTGGATATTTTAGTTCAATCTCGCAAGCAAATAAAGACTTACTTCATTTTGTAGAATTTATCTTGGCAACGCCAGTTATTTTTTATACAGGAAGTGTTTTTTTTAAAGGAGCAAAAACTTCTATAAAAACAAGAGTTCCAAATATGGACTTACTTGTTATAACTGGAGCTTTGACGGCTTATTTTTACTCAATTTATGTCATGCTTACAAGAAGTGGGGAGGTTTATTTTGAAAGTGCTGCGATGATAATTACCTTTGTTTTTGGTGGAAAATATTTAGAGCTTTTAGCACAAAAAAAAGCTGTAGATAGGCTTGATAGTTTTTCAAATTTATTAAATAGCGAAGTTATGGTAAAAAATGGAGATAACTTTGAAGCAAAAGATCTAAATTTAGTGAAAAAAGGCGATATTATTTTAATTAATAGTGGTGATAAAGTACTAGTTGATGGTAGAGTAATTAGTGGATCTGGAAGCTTTGATTATGCAAGTTTAAGTGGTGAAAGCCTGCCACTTTTTAAAGAAAAAAATTTATCTGTTGATAGTGGTGCGATATGCCTTGATGGAAGCCTTACGTATGAAGCAAGTTGTGATTTTAAAAGCTCACTTTTGAATAAAATAATAACCTTGCTTGAAAATGCTTCGTTTAAAAAATCCAAAATAGAACTTCTTACAACTAAAATTTCAGGCTATTTTTCAGCAGTTATTTTATCGCTTAGTTTGATAACTTTTATTTGTTGGATGATTTTTAATTCAGATTTACAAAAATCAATCTTAGTTGCAGTAAGTGTTTTAATCGTAGCTTGCCCATGTGCACTAGGACTTGCAACACCTGTTGCGACTTTAGTTGGACTTAGTATAGGTCTTAAAAATAAAATTATTTTTAAAGAAGCTGCTATTTTAGAAAGTGTTGCTGGGTGTGAAAATATAGTTTTTGATAAAACTGGAACTCTTACAAAAGGCGAATTTGAAGTTATAAATTTTACCAAATTTAAAAAATTTGATGAAAATTTGCTTTTAAACTTAGTTAAAAAGTCAAACCATTTAGTAAGTAAATCAGTTTTTAAATTTATAAATGATAAAGTTAAATTTAATGAGCTTAAATTTAGTGAATTTAGTGAAATTGCAGCAAAAGGCGTAAAAGCAAAATATCAAAATTTTGATTTAATAGGTGGAAATTTTAAGTTTTTAAATGAGTGTGGTATAGAGTGCAAAAAAAGCGATTTGACAAACTATTTTTTTGCTATCAATGGCGAAGTCGTAGCAAAATTTGAGCTTGAAGATATGTTAAAAGATGATGCTAAAATACTTATTGAAAACATTAAAAATCTTGGATTAAAACTATATATTTTAAGTGGCGATAATGAAAAAGTTGTAGAAAATGTGGCAAAAAAACTTGGAATAAATGACTATAAAGCTGGTTTTTCTCCACTTCAAAAAGCTGATTTTATAAAAAATCTTGAAAAAGTTATAATGGTTGGTGATGGCATAAATGATGCAAATGCTCTAAGCATAGCAACTGTAGGTATTGCAATGGGAAATGGCGCTAGTATAAGTGTTGAAAAAAGTGATGTAGTTTTAATGGATGAGAGCTTAAAAAGTCTTTATGAAATGATAGTAATTTCTAAAAAAACATTAAAAACCATTAAAGAAAATTTAGCAATATCATTTTTTTATAATGCCATAACAATTCCACTTGCTGTGTTTGGGTATATAATACCACTAATTGCAGCACTTTCAATGAGCTTAAGCTCACTTGCTGTGGTGTTAAATAGTGTAAAAAATTTAAAGGATTAAAAATGACTGGAATCATAGCTTTAATGATGTTTGTATCGATACTACTTGGAGTGTGTGCGTTATTTGGACTTTTATGGGGCATAAAGACAAAACAATTTGAAGATTATTCTAAATTTTTAGATGGAACTAAATTTGATAGCGAAGATGCATTAAATGATGCGTATAAAATGGAACAAAAGAAAAAAGAGGCTTTGAAAAATAGAAAAAATGATAAAGATTTAGAAAAAGATAAAGGCTACAGACCGCCTGATTAATTATGCAAATTTATAAGATAAATAAAGTAATTTTTAAAAAATATAGCAAGTTAAAATGAGGGGAAAACTCCCCTCAAAATACTATTTTAAAGTTTGGATATACTCAACTACAGCTTTCATATCATCTTCACTTAAAGTTGCCATTTGACCTTTCATAATAGCACCCATATTGTAAAGACCTTTTCCGTTTTCACCCATTTCACCAGCTTTATATTTGATCATATTTTGAACCATCTCTTCTGGCTCAAGAGTTTTTAAAGCAGGTATTTTGTTTAGATAAACTTTTTCAGCTTTTGGTCCGTGACAGGCAATACATTTTTTATAAACAGTTGCGCCATCAGCTGCAAAAGCTCCACTAAAAGCTACTCCTAATACTACTAAACTTAATGCAAGTTTTTTCATTTTACTCTCCTTGTTTTTACTTTTTAGCTATATAAAACTACATTTAAAGTTTTATAAAAAACTAAACTCTATATAATAGATACACACATTATAAAACTATTTTTTAAATCATTATTTAATAAAAAATATTAATTATAATTTAAAAATTATCGCTCCCTATATGCCCCAATACTTAGAATCTTTTCCATTCTTTTTTCTAAAAGCTCATCTATACTTAGTTTTTCAAGCTCACTGAGTTCTTTTAAAAAGTACTCACCAACTTCTTTTATAGCACTTTCTTTATCTCTGTGCGCTCCTGTTTTAGGCTCTTGTATAACATCATCTATAAGTTTATGTTCTTTTAACTCACTAGCTGTTATTTTCATAGCCTTTGTTGCAAGCTCACTTTTAGTAGGATCGTTCCATAAAATTGCAGCACAGCCCTCAGGTGAAATAACTGAAAAAATAGAGTTTTGCATCATAGCAAGTCTATCGCTAACACCAATAGCTAACGCTCCACCACTTCCACCTTCGCCAATTACAACAGAAATCATAGGAACTTTTAAAGAGCTAAACTCATATAGGTTTTTAGCTATTGCTTCGCTCTGACCTCTTTCTTCTGCGCCAACACCTGGATAAGCACCTGGAGTGTCTATTAAAAATAAAATTGGAAGATTAAACTTTTCAGCCATTTTTGCAACCCTTAAAGCTTTTCTATAGCCCTCAGGATTTGGCATACCGAAATTTCTTTTTATTTTATTTTTAGTGCCTCTTCCCTTTTCCTCACCAATAACTACAACTTTTCTATCAGCCATATGGCCTATAAAACAAACTATCGCGGGATCATCTCTAAAGGCTCTATCTCCGTGAATTTCATATCCATCTTTTAAAAGAAGTTTTATATAATCAAGCGAATATGGGCGATCAGGATGACGAGCTAATTGAAGTCTTTGGTATTCTGAAAGATTTCTATAAGTTTTTACAACCTCTTTTTCCAAATTTTTATTTAAAATTTCAACAGCATCATCATCGCCCCTGATTTTTGCACTTGAAATTTCTTCATCAATTTGTTTTATTCCTTTTTCAAAATCCAAATAATTAGCCATTTTTATATCCTCCTAAAAATTACAGAACCGTTTGTCCCTCCAAAGCCAAAAGAATTACTCATAACTACTTTTAAATCAGCCTTTCTAGCTACATTTGGAACATAGTCTAAGTCACACTCTTCATCTTTTTCAATCTGATTAATTGTAGGTGGGATAATTCCATTTTCCATAGCCATAATAGAAATAACTGCTTCAGTTGCACCAGCTGCACCTAAGCAGTGTCCTGTTTGACCTTTAGTTGAGCTAACTGCTGGAACATTATCTTTTCCAAAAAGTTCCTTTAAAGCATTTGTCTCATTTCTATCATTTATGGCTGTTGAGGTTCCGTGAGCGTTTATATAATCAATCTTTGGACTTCCTGCCATTTCGTAAGCTTTTTTCATAGCTCTTAAAGGACCTTCAAGTGTTGGAGAAGTTATGTGAAACGCATCACCACTTTCGCCAAAGCCAATTATTTCTGCATAAATTTTTGCACCTCTTTCTTTGGCCTCTTCATACTCTTCTAAAACAAGTGCAGCAGCACCTTCACCCATCACAAAACCATTTCTACCTTTATCAAAAGGTCTTGAAGCAGTGCTTGGGTCATCATTTCTTTCAGATAGAGCTTTCATCGCAGCAAATCCACCAATGCCAAGTTCGCAAATAGCAGATTCAGCGCCAACAACAAGCATCTTTTTAGCCTCACCTATCATTATGCTTTTTGCACCTTCGCAAATAGCGTGAGTTGAAGCTGCACATGCAGTTACGCTTGATAAATTAGGACCTTTTAAACCGTGTGCGATTGACACCATTCCACCAAGCATATTAACAAGTGCTGATGGTATAAAAAAAGGAGAGATTCTTTTAGGACCTTTTGCTGAGCATACAATAGCATTTTTTTCAATATTTGGAAGCCCGCCTATACCAGAAGCTGAACTAACACCAAACTCATCGCCATCAAAACTATCAAATTTGGCATCTTCCATAGCTTCAGCTGCAGCTTTTAAACCAAGTTGGATAAATCTATCCATTTTCTTTACCTCTTTGCCATCTTCTACAACGCTAAGAGGATCAAAGCCTTTAACTTCGGCAGCTATTTGAACAGGAAGTCTACTTGCATCAAATGAAGTTACTTTACAAACACCTGTTTTACCATCACAAATAGCCTTAAAAGAGCTGTCTTTGTCAAGACCTAGTGCATTTATCATGCCTATACCTGTTACTACCACTCTTTTCAAAATATCTCCCTTAACAATAAAAATTAAAGTTTTTCTATATAATCAACTACATCTTTTATGGTAAGTAGTTTTTCTGCATCACTATCTGGAATTTCAACATCAAATTTGTCTTCTAAAGCCATAATAAGCTCAACAACATCTAAGCTATCAGCACCTAAATCTTCTACGATTTTAGAATCAAGTTTTACAGCATCCGCATCTACACTAAGTTGTTCTACAACTACATCTCTTACATCTTCAAAAACTGCCATTTCAGCACTCCTTAATAAAAATATTTAATATTTTACAATATTTAAGCTTTTGTTTTAGTTAAAACAATTTTTAATTATATCATATTTAGCTTATATCATATATAAAATTATAAGCTTTTATTACATATATAATCCACCATTTACTTTTAAAACTTCTCCTGTAATATAGCCTGCATCATCGCTTAATAAAAAAGCAACTGCATTTGCTATATCTTTTGGATCTCCAAGTCTTTTAAGTGGAATTGCGTTTATATATCCTTGTTTGATTTCATCACTTAAAACTTCTGTCATATCAGTAGCGATAAATCCAGGAGTTACACAATTAAAGCGAATTCCTCTACTAGCTCCTTCTTTAGCAAAACTTTTACTCATAGCTATCATTCCGCCTTTGCTAGCTGAGTAATTAACTTGACCAGCATTTCCCATCTCACCAACAATTGAAGCAATGTTTACAACTGAACCAAAGCGTTTTTTACTCATAACTTTTAAAGCTTCTTTGCTTCCTATAAATGCAGATGTTAAATTTGCATTTATTACACTTGTAAAATCTTCAAGTTTCATTCTAATAGCTAACTTATCATTTGTAATACCTGCATTATTTACCAAATAGCTTAGCTCACCATCTGAATCAATTATAGTTTTTATAGCTTCTATAAAATCATCTTCGTTTGTTGCATCAAATTTAATAACCGCTGCTTTAAAGCCATTTTTAGTAATCTCTTCGCATAGAGCATCAGCAATTTCTGGCTTTGAGCGATAATTTATCCAAACTTTAAGACCTTTTGAAGCTAAAGTTTTAGCAATTTGGGCACCAATGCCACGACTTGCTCCTGTAATTAAAACATTTTTACCGCTAAATTCCATACTAAATCCTTAATATTTAAATCAGCCGTAATTTTATAATAAAAAAGTAAATTTATAAATTGAATAGTTTAAATTAATTTTATTTAAAGAATTTAATAGTTTAATTTTAGAAATTTTAATTATTTGCCGCCAAATTTAATAAGAGCAGATCCCCAAGTAAATCCCCCACCAAAAGCATCAAGTAAAAGCAAATCTCCATTTTTTAAATTGTTATTTTCATAAGCATAATTTAATGCCATTGGAATAGAAGCAGAGCTGGTATTTCCAAATTTATCAACAGTTACAACGCACTGATTATCACTTAAATTAAGCCTATCTTTTACTGCATTTATTATTCTTAAATTTGCTTGATGAGGAACAAAGAGGCTAATTTTTTCACTTGAAATTTTATTTTTTTCTAAAATTTTTAAAACATCATTTGTAAGAGTGTTAATGGCTGTTTTAAAAACTTCATTACCTTTCATGTGGATAAATTGAAGATTATTTTCTATAACAAAATTTGAAGCAGGATTTTTTGATCCACATCCTGGAGTTATAAGCAAGTCACCCTTACTTCCATCACTTGAAGTGTGTGTGTCTATGATGTAGTTTTCATCCTTACTTTCTGAAATAACAGCCGCACCTGCACCATCGCCAAATAAAACACAAGTTGTCCTATCATTCCAATTTACAATCGAGCTAAGCTTTTCGGCTCCAATTATTAAAATATTTTTTTTAAGTCCACTTTCAACCATGCTTTTTGCTATTTCTATCAAATAGATAAATCCACTACAAGCAGCACTTATATCAAATGCCATAACATCATCAATGCCTAAAAGATCGGCTATCCTACATGCAGTTGATGGCATACATAGATAATCAGGCGAGATAGTAGCACAAATAATACAATCAATATCATCTATGCTTAAATTTGCTCTTTTTATAGCAAGTTTTGCAGCTTTATATCCCAAATCACTCGTAACTTCATCTTTGGCTATATGTCTGGTTTTGATACCAGTTCTTTTTGTGATCCAATCATCACTTGTTTCTACCATTTTTTCTAAGTCATGATTTGTTAAAATATGTTCAGGCGCATAAGCTGCGATAGATATCATAGATGCTTTTTTCATTTATTTTATAACCTTATTTATCTTTTTTAAACTTTTCAAGCTCATTTACGACATCGCAAGTAATGTCTGATTTTGCAAAAGCGATTGCTTGAAAGATAGCATTTTTAATAGCTTTTGATGAACTTTTTCCATGGCTTATGATAACGCACTTTTTAATGCCTAAAAGTGGTGCTCCACCATACTCTGCATAATCAGTTTGTTTTTTGATATTTTTAAATCCAGGCTTTAAAAGAAGTCCTCCAAGTTTTGCCAAAAATGAGTTTTTAATTTCATTTTTTATAAGCTTACTTATAGCAGCTGCTGCGCCTTCGCTTGTTTTTAAAACGATATTTCCAACAAACCCATCGCAAACAACAACATCAACCGAACCATCAAAAATTTGAGCCCCTTCGACATTTCCAATAAAAGAATCTAATCTTTTTAAAAGTTTAAAAGCCTCTTTTGTTGGTTCATCACCTTTGCTCTCTTCTTCTCCGTTGGATAAAATTCCTATTTTAGGATTTTTAATATTCATAATATTTCTTGCATAAGCAAGTCCTAAAACACCAAATTGAAAAATATGTTCTGCTTTGCAATCAACATTTGCCCCAACATCAAGCAAAAGAGTTTTGCTTCCTTCTTTACTACAAGGCATAAATGTCGCAATACCTGGTCTTAAAACTCCACTTAGTCTACCGATTTTAAGAGTTGCTAAACTCATAGTTGCACCGCTATGTCCAGCAGATACAATAGCTTCACAAACTCCATCTTTTACCAACTCAATAGCTTTGTAGATGCTTGTATTTGGTTTTTTAAAAGCACTTGTAGCTTCCTCTTTCATAGTTAGAATTTCATCAGCTTGAACAAATCTAACTCTATCTATAAACTCATTAGGGATAAATTCCTTTATGGCCTCTTCATCGCCTACTAAGAAAGGTTCAAATTCCCTTTGTTTTAAGGCTTCTACAACACCTTTTACGATAGGTTCGCAGCCAAAATCCCCACCCATAGCATCTACTGCTATCTTTATCATTAGTATTCGCCGGTTGTTTTATTTGCGCGGTGTGGTATTTTCCAGCTACCGTCTTTATCTTTTACAGGAATAGGAAGTTTTACACTATAATGTGTTCTTCTTTTCGCTGCTCTAGTTTTACTAACGCGTCTTTTTGGAACTGCCATTTTTTCTCCTTTATAAATTTATTACTGTTTCGAGCACTCGTCACAGTAAAAATAGCCACTTTTAAAAGATTCAACTTCACTTTGAATAACTTCATCAAAGTCTATTTTACCGTCAAAAAACTCTATAACATTATCAAGTGTTTGCAAGTTATAAACTCCATTGCTTAAAATTATATCTACATTTTCATCTAAGCTTAAAGTGATATCTTTGCCACATCTATTGCAAATATATGGAATCTCTCCAAAAATATGTGCGTTTAAATTTATAACTTTGTCACTAACTTTTTCTAAACTTCCTTTTAAATTTACACCATTATAAGAAGTTTCTACAAAAGAAATTTTTTGATTTAAAAAATCTATTTTCAATTTTTTAGCAAATCTCTCTTTGTGCGAAGAAAAATGCTATTTCTGTTTTTGCATTTTCCAAACTATCACTTCCATGAACTGCATTTGCATCAATGCTTTCAGCAAAATCAGCTCTAATTGTTCCTTTTGCTGCTTCTTTTGGGTTTGTTGCTCCCATAAGTTCTCTGTTTTTAGCAACTGCATCATTACCTTCTAAAACCATAACAACAACAGGACCGCTTACCATAAAATCAACTAACTCACCAAAAAAAGGTCTTTCTTTATGAACTGCGTAAAATGCTTTTGCATCACATTTACTAAGTCTAACTTTTTTCATAGCTGCAATTCTTAGTCCGTTTGACTCAAATCTATCAATTATTTTTCCAATAACGCCTTTTTTTACAGCATCAGGTTTTATTATAGATAGTGTTCTTTGCATAAATTCTCCTTGAAAATAGTATAAATTATATGAAATTTATAAAGCTGTGATAATATCTAAAATTTGATTAAAAAAAGTTTAAGCCCAAAATTAATTGGGCTTAGTGATTAATCTATCACAGCTACGCTGCCATCTCTTTGATCGTTTGAAATCTCTTCTCTGTGCGGTTGACCATCAACAACTTCACTCCAAACAATACATCCATCAGTTGGGCACGCATCTGCACAAGCTGGTGAGTCATTATGACCTACGCACTCAACACATTTATCAGCATAAACATAATAAATATCTTCTCCATTTGGGTTATCGCTATCATCTACAATAGCTTCAACTGGGCACTCATCTATGCATGAGCCGCAGCTTATACAGGTATCAGTAATTTTAACTGCCATTTTTTCTCCTTTATCGATAATTTAAAAACTTGATAATATCATAATTTGAATTAATAAAAAGTAAAATTTGCTTTGAAATTTATAAAAAAAATAATGAATTTGTTACTTTAATATAAATTTAGATTTGGTTAACTCAAATGCTTTATAATATTGCGAACGAAAATTAATTAATAGGAGAAAAAATGTTAGTAACAAAAAAAGCACCTGATTTTACAGCTACAGCTGTATTAGGAAATAACACAATAGTTGAAGATTTTAATCTTTATAAAAATTTAGGTAAAAACGGCGCGGTAGTTTTTTTCTATCCAAAAGATTTTACATTTGTTTGCCCTAGTGAAATAATTGCATTTGATCACAGATATAATGATTTTAAAGAAAGAGGAATTGAAGTTATTGGAATTAGCACTGATAATGAGTTTTCTCATCTTGCTTGGAAAAACACTCCAGTAAATAAAGGTGGAATTGGAAATATTAAATATCCTTTAGTTTCAGATATCACAAAACAAATTTCAAGAGACTTTGATGTACTTTATGCTGATGCAGTTGCACTTAGAGGTTCATTTTTACTTGATAAAGATGGTACTGTAAGACACATGGTTTTAAACGATGATGCACTTGGTAGAAACATAGATGAGATGCTAAGAATGGTTGATACTATGCTATTTACAAATGAGCACGGAGTTGTTTGTCCAGCTGGCTGGAACAAAGGTCAAGAAGGTATGAAAGCAAATCCTGAGGGTGTTGCTGATTATCTAGGTAAAAACGCAGATAAACTATAATCTTAATGGGGAGTTTTTCCCCATTTTTTTAAACTAAAAACTTCTAAATTCTTACTATTTTTTATAAAATTTTACTTATGAATTTTAAATTTTTATCTATTTTTATAGTTATTATGGTTAAAATAGCTTGATTTTAAAATGAAATTTAAGGCAAAAGATGGAAAAAAACTTAATTCTTGGTATAGAAAGTAGTTGTGATGATAGTTCAATTGCTTTAATAGATATAAAAACCTATAATTGCGTAGAATATCTAAAAATATCTCAAGAAAAAGAGCATTGTGAGTTTGGTGGAGTTGTGCCTGAACTTGCAGCAAGGCTTCATACAGCCGCACTTCCTAAACTACTTGAAAAAATAAAACAGCATTTTGACAATATAGCTGCCATTGCAGTTACCAATATGCCAGGTCTTAGTGTGAGCTTGGTTGGTGGTGTAAGTATGGCAAAGGCTTTAAGTGTGTCTTTAAACATTCCATTAATTGAAATAAATCATCTTTTAGGACATATTTACTCACTTTTTTTAGACTGCGAGGCTAAATTTCCACTTGGAGTTTTGCTAGTTAGTGGCGGACACACAATGGTTTTAGATATTGATAAAGACAAAAATATAAAAATAGTAGCAAAAACTGGAGATGACAGCTTTGGTGAGAGCTTTGATAAAGTAGCTAAGATGATGAATTTAGGCTATCCTGGTGGCACGGTAATAGAAAATTTAGCAAAAAACGGTACGAACAAATATAACTTTACAATACCACTTTTGCACGATAAAAGAGTAGAATACAGCTTTTCAGGACTTAAAAATCAAGTAAGATTAGCCATAGAAGAGTGTTGGGATTTAAGTCAAACCGATAAAGAAAATATAGCTTTTTCATTTCAAAAAGCAGCAATTTCACATATAATGGATAAATTAAGTAAAATTTATGAAGTTAAAAAATGGAAAAATTTTGGTGTTGTTGGTGGAGCTAGTGCAAATTTGGTTTTAAGACAAAATTTAGAAAAATTATGCAGTAAATTTAGCGCAAATCTTTTAACCGCACCTCTTAAATACTGCTCAGATAATGCTTTAATGATAGCAAGAGTTGGAGTAGAAAAGTATAAAATGGGTAAATTTATAAGCTACCAAAATTTAGAAATAAAACCTAAAATTGATAAGCTTTGTTTATGAAATTTTAAAAATATTTTAGCAGTGCAATAAATTAAATTTTAAATTTAGCGACTAAAACATTAAAACTAATTTATTGCAGTATCTAAAAAAGACTTATTTATAAAATGCAGTATAAATTAAAGAGTTGATATAAATTTAGCTAATGCATTTATCTCATCATCACTTAACTCACTTGCCGTTCTGTGCATCGTAGCTTTTAAATTTCCACCATAATTTATATCGTTTTTATATCCCATAAGATCTGCTTTTATTTGATTTTCATCAAGCTCATTTATAATTTTACTAGCTTTTAAAGCACTTTTTTCACCATATCTACCATGACAAGATGCACACTTAATATCAAAATATTCATCAACGCTTTTGCCGTTAAAAATATTTATATTTTTAGTGATTTTTTCATTAGTTTGTGAAGTTTCAACTGTGTTTTTTGCTTCATTGCTTTTTGCTTCATTGCTTTTTACTTGATTTTCGGTTTTTGCGTCTTGAGTTTTTTCATCGGTTTTTTTACTATCATTTGAACATCCCAATAGAAAAAGCGAGATAAAACAGGCTAAAATAAATCTCATCATAAATCCTTTTAAAAAATTTATGAAATTATACCAAAAAATTTATGAAATTATAAAAATTATTAATTAGTTACTTTTTTAAAGAAAAGCCCAAAAATTTTGGGCTTTTATAGATTAATAAGTTGTGATATCAACATTTACGCGTCTATTTGGTGCAAGACACTCAATAAGTTTATTTTTAGAAAGACTTGAATCACACTCTTTAACAGGCTGGCTTTCACCAGCTCCTTTAGTTGTGATTTTGCTACTTAATATTCCGTTTTTAACAAATTCACTTTTAACTGAATTTGCTCTTTTTTGTGAAAGGATAAAGTTTGATTTATCACTTCCGATTAAGTCTGTATGGCCTACAACAAAAATATTTTTAATGTTTTCTTTGCCAAATTTATTTACTAAATTTGAAATTTCATTTTTTCCATTTTGACTTAAATTAGCACTTGCAAATTTAAATAAAAAATCACTTGATAGCTCAATGTGTTGTGTTTTTTTGTTTTTATTTACAAAGTCCTCACACTCTTTAGTGTTCCAAAACAAACTAGCTGCTTTATATGTATCAAAGTCATAAACTATTTTATACTGACAAATCATATCTTTATCACCAGCTTTTTCTTTAAGGTTAAAAAGATAGTCCCACTCAACTACATATGCAAATCCAGCTGGAAAATGTGGAACTCCAATAAGTTTTCTTATCTCATCTTTACTCATTCCAACTTCGATTTTTCTTATATTTTCCAAATTTACACTCAAAGCTTTTTTATAAATGCTTTTTTCTGGTTTTGGAAAAGTAACTTCATCTTTTGTCATTATACCATTTCTTGGTACTTTTGTGCTTGACTTTGTAGTACAACCTTGTAGGAAAAGCATCCCAACAACTGCTAAAACTACTAACGAAATTTTTTTCATATTTTTATCCTTTTTATAATGTCAAAAAAGAAAGAGCACAAGCTCCTTCTTTTAATTAAAAATGAAATCCTACAGATAAAGCAGCACCGGCTTTTTCTTGTGAGTCATAACTTGCGCTACCTTTAAATACCCATTTTCCACTATCACTCATTTTTGATAAACCTATAGCCATAGCTGACTGACCATCATAAAAGCCACTTCCTAAGCTAATCATTCCCTTTCCTGGGATTGTTGCTTGTGGAAGATTTCCTACTGCTAAGGCTGAAGCTGTTCCAGCACTAGCATCTTTTTTATACTCGCCAAGCTTTCCATAAACATCGTTTAATCCAGCTCTTAGTTGTCCCATAGTAGCTGCATCTGAGTTTAGAACACCAGGAGCGACATTGCTTATAGTTCTTTGAGTTACTGTGCCATCTTTATTTATTCCACCAACAGATACTGTGTATGGTCTTTCAACTACTTTTCCATTTGACACAACTTTCGTATTTGAACCAGCGCCAATAGCGACTGAGTTTACACCTTTTGCTTCTGCTTGAGTGCTATTATCTACAACTTTGCCATTTTTATCAAATTTACGATTGTCTGCTGCTATCCATTTAGAACCTTGACTAGCTACTTTTTGAACTGCTTTTAATTGAGCGACATTTACTGCATCTGAGTCTTGTGTACCAGCTGCAACACCTGTAATTTGACGAGTAAATTTATTTCCGACCTCATCAGAGCCTCCGACTGATATCGCACCTTTTGTGTTCGCAACTGTATCTGCAACAGCTTGATTATCAAATAAATAAACACCTTGTTTTGTAGTATCATCAAGGGCTTTTCTGTTTGCTTGTGAGTATGAGCCAAGAGCTACTCCACCAGCAACACTTGTTATAGAATTTGTTCCTATAGAAATTGCATTTTCAGCATCATTATCTACTTTTGCTTGTATTCCTATAGCTACGCCACCTTTAGAGTCTGCACTTGAGTCATCTTTATCTAAACCACGTGTTCCCTTGACTTGACCATCATTAACATGGAAAAATCTTGTTCCTTGGGTATTAATATTTTTGATAGAATTTACTATCGTATCAATAGCCCCAGCTCCATCAGCAACTACGTGTTTTTGACCAGAAGCTGAATTTGTAGCTAAATCTTCTTTTATTTTATCTACATCTATTGTTTTGTTTCCGTTGCCATCATCTGTAATATATGTATTTCCGATAATATTATTGATATTGGTTGAAACATTTACTATCTTTCCATCAACAGTTGCAAGATCACCGATAGTAGCAGCATTGTGTTTATACTTTGCCTTTTCAGAATCACTTAATTTTTTATAATCGGCTATGGTACCATCTTTTCCATTTTGACCTAAGCCATCCAAGCCGCTCTTCAATCCAGTGATTTGCTTATCATTCATAGCAACACCATCTGCTGTTATGCTAGGTCCTTCTGATCCATCAGCTTGAGTAATTTTCAAACCATCTTTTCCAAGATTTATTTTATTTTCGCCAACATTTCCAAGATTAATCTCATCTTTCAAGGCTACTTTTACTTCGCCGTTTTTAACTGAAGTTGTGATATTTTTACCATCTCCGTTGATATTAAGAGCTCCACTGCTTAATTTTACGCTACCTTTAGTGCCGTGATCTCCTGCTATATTTAAATTAACACTACCAACTTGCGCATTGATATTATTTACGGCTTCAGTAAGGTCTTTATTTGTAATAACACTTGTATCACCTAGAGTTGCATCTCCAAATGTGTATTTCTTACTATTGGTTTCAATAGAAGTTATGTCTTTAAGTTCTTGATTTAGACTATATTTAACGTTTCCGTTTCCATCATCAGTTACAGTTAAATTTTTTCCTGCAGCGAAATTATAAGTTGTTCCGTTAAGTCCTGTAAGATCAACACCTACTTCAAATGTTTGTTTGCCATTTACTACACCCTTATCAGCAACTCTAATTTTGCTTCCTGTTTCCGCTTTTACATCTACAGA